>JAHBVV010000020.1 GCA_019637335.1 Candidatus Hydrogenedentota bacterium
ACCACGCTGGTCGCTTCGAGGTTGTATTCCGCAAGCAGATCGGTCACGCGCGTCAGCGGCGTGTCGGGGTAAATGCTGTAGTAGGGGGCGCGCATGATGTTGCGCGCGCGCAGGGCCCGCTCCTCGCCCGTGTTCAGATCGCGCAGCAGCGCGAGCAGGGCTTCCTCGCTGTGGGCCGCGTCCACCCCCGCCCGGGTTGCGGGATCGGCCATGAGGAGCGCCACTTCCGCCATGACCTTGAGCGTGGTGGAGGGATCCTCCGCGGGCGCCAGCAGCAGGCATACAATCGAAACGGGCTCGCCGTCGGGCGCGCCGAAATCGAGCGCGGGCGAAAGGGTCGCCAGGCAGGCGCATGGCGCCGCAAGCCCCTCGATGCGCGCGTGGGGCAGCGCGCAGCCGTGTCCTATGGCCGATGTGCGGATCTCCTCGCGCGCGCGCACGGCGGCCAGGATCGCGGCCGCGTCCAGCAGGCGCCCATTGGCGGCGGGCGCCGCGGCGGACAACAGCGTGGAGAGCGTTTCGAGAAGCCCCCACTTGTCGGGCGCCGAGATATGCACGCGCACGAGGTCCGGTGTCACGAGTTTAGGCAGGTAGATCATGGGCGGGGCGCTTTCAGGAGGTTCGCGACGGAGCGGTCTGCCGGAAGGGAAAAACAGAAACGGGTTTTAAACCCATCCCGACAAAGTTTACATCGGAATAAGAATCGGTGTCAAATTGTTGATCGGAACCGCCCGTGCATTCCGATGGCCCGCGCGGGGGCGTCAATTCGCGCCGTGGCATCCGTATTTCGGCGCGTATTGTTTTCCCGTGGCGCGCGGCGGGAGGCCGATCGTGCCGTCATGCCCATTGGCGGACGCCTGCCCCGCCCCGTTGCTTCGCTTGATCCCGCGTCGCCGCCGGGGTAAGGTATGCGGAGGCGCGGCGGTTTCCCCCGAAAACAACCGGGGCCGGGTCGGGGCGCGCGCCGCCGGGCACACGGGTAAGGAAGACGCCATGCGCATGAGTGGGCCGATATTTGTCATCAGCAGCATGCTGGTGCTTCTGTTCCTGGTGATGCATCTGGTGGGGCGGCAGGCCGCCGTGCCGCCCGAAGTGTCCGATACCGCATTGCGCCGGGATCAGGTGCGCCAGCTGCTGAGTGGCGAGTACCACCGGGAGCCGCTCAAGAACCCGGATCTCGGTCCCGGCCGGTTGCGGTGTCTGGTGCGCGATGCGAGCGGCCAGGGGGCCTCCGGCGCCCGATTGCGGATTACCCCGATCCCGCCCGCGGCAAGTGTTTTGGTTCCACCCGCGCCCCACCCCCACTTCTGGGAGGTTTCCGCGGATGCGCGCGGGCAGGCGGCGATCGCGGGGCTGCCAGCCGGGGCCTTTCTTGTGCTTGCGACCCGCGCCGGCGATCATGCGGTTGCGCGGGTAGACGTGGGGGAGGGGAGCGGCATTGCGGAGGCGATCCTCGTGCTCTCGCCCAACGCGCCGCGCGCCGGTACGGTGAAGGATCGCGCCGGCGCGCCTGTCGCCGGGGCCACGGTTACGCCGCTGAGCGCGCGGGACTGGGCGGGCGTGGCCGAACCCTACCGCGCGCTACAGGCCGGGACCGACGAGAACGGCGCGTTCACCCTGCCCCACCTGCCTCCGGGCGAGTGGAATCTGTTTGTGGCCGCGCCGGGCCTCGCGCCCCGTGCCGTTCGCGCGGAAGGCGCCGAGCCGATCACCGCCGTCCTCGACACGGGCGAGACCATTTTCGCGCAGCTGCTGCGCGAGGGGGACGGGCGGCCGCTGGGGAACGTCAAGGTGGCGCTTCGGGCGACCGATCCGCCCGGCGAAACGTACACCGTGCAGACGAGCGGCAGCGGGCACTTCACGGTGGATCATGTTCGTCCGGCGACGTATGCGCTGTCCCTGATATCGGATACCTACACCGCGAGCGCGTCGCTGACGGTGGCGCCCGGCCAGCGCGCGGGCCTTGTGCCGGCGACGCCGGAGTCGCGGAACATGCGCATCGATCCGCTGACCGGAACGGCGGTTGCGACGCCGGCATCCGGGCGCGCCCCATCGGACTCCGCCGCGCGGGAAACGGCGCCAGCCCCGACGCCGGTACTGGCGTACCCGGCGGGGGCAATCCGGGGGCGCGTCCTCGACTCCACGCAGGGCGCCGGCGTGCCCGGCGTGCGCGTCCTGGCCCGGGGCGGGGACGCCGCCGGGGCGCCGCGGGAGGCGGTCACGGATCAGGGGGGGTATTACCATATTCGGGGGTTGGTCCCGGGAACGTATACGATCTGGACCGAGCGGTGGCCGGATCAGATTTTTGCGCTGGGGAGTTCGGCTGTGGCCGAAGCGAACGTGGATGGGTCCGGCACGGTCACGGGACCGGTATTCGAGGCCGCGCCGGCGGTATATGTGTCGGGGGAAGTGTTGGACGACGCGGGCAACCCCGTGGCGGATCCGAACATCGTGGTTGAGGTGGCCGGGGCGCCGGACGGCCCGTATGTTCACGCTGCGGACGCCGGCGGGCGCTTTCACATCGGCGGGCTGCATCCGGATGATCAGATCCGGATTGTCGCGAGAAAGCTTAGCGCCAGTTCCTCGGCGTTCGGGCCGGTGTCGGTCGGGCCGTCGGGACTTCAGGCGGTCTTGTTGCGGATGGGGGCGGCGCCCTGGCGGTAGCGGATCAGCAGACGCCGCCGCGGGCGGCCATGATCTCCACGAGGTCGTCGTATCCCATGAGCAGCGCGATCGCCATGGGCGTGAGCTTGCCGGTGTACCTTTCGCGCGCGTTGATGTCGGCGCCGTGCTCGAGCAGGAGTTCGGCGATGTCCGCCCGCCCATTCAAGGCGCTCCAGTGGAGCGGGGTGAGGCCCTCCTCCGAAATCGCATTGACCTGGGCGCCCGAACCGATCAAGGCTTTGGCGCGTGCGACATCCCCCTCGCGCGTCGCTTCCTGGAGCAGCAGGTCGATCTCGGAAACCGGCGCGCGCGGCGTCGGTTTGTCCGATACCAGCCGGCGCACCGTGTGGCTCATACCCCAATAGGCCTCGCCATCCACGGGGGGCGACGAGGACCGGAGAACTTCCTTGTCCTGCCGGGCCCGTTCCTGGCTGAGCAGCATTTCGGCCAACACGGTGTATCCGCTCTTGCGCGCGCGTGTGGCCGGCGTCTCGCCGGATTGGTCCATGGTATAGATCCACGGGTTTTCCATGCCGTGCCTGCTCCTGTACGGTCGAATCGATGGTAGCCTGTGGGGCGATTGGTGGGTTGTCGCTCCGTCATACTGTAAGCAATAACCGTACCAATCCGCGCTGCCCCAGGCGGTTGGTGGCGTGTCTTGCTAAGTGCTTTGTTTTTAATTGGTTATGGAATCGACAAGAATTCCGCGGTTTCGCGGGCCTGCCGGAAATCTGTCAAAATTGCGGTTGCCCGTCGAAAGAATTTGTTTTGTGTGAGTAGCTTTTATCGGACTGCCCGTTCCGCGGCTGCGCGTGATTGTAGAGTATGCGCTCCGTTGCGTCAACGTCGCGGCGCGCGGGATCGGGCCACGCAATCATGGTCAGCTGTTCAAGGAGTTTTATTCGGGGGTGGCCCCCGGCGCGTGTCAATGATTTATTCGAGTTTGTTGGCGCCATGCGCTATACTGCCCTAATCGGAAGGCGCGCACGGCGCAGCCGGTGGAGGGCAATCCGCCGGTGTCCGCAGGGTGTTGGTAAGGACAGGAGTCTGGAAGATGGCAATGAAGAAGCGGGTCGGAAAGCTGTTGCTGAAAGCCGGTCTGATTTCGCAGGGGCAGTTTGACGCGGCGGTGCAGATTCAGGAGGAGACCGGCGCGGAACTCATCGACATCCTGTTTTCGCTCGGCGCGGTGGAGCCAAACGCCTTCATGGACTTTCTGATGAACTATCCCGGCGTGTTGCCGTCGGACCTGAAGGAATTGGAAATCGACGGGGACCTGCTCGGCAAGGTGCCGGGGGACGTGGCGCGCACGTACCGCGCGGTGCCCGTGGACCTGTACCGGGACGTGCTCACGATCGCCGCGTGTGCGCCGATCTCCGCCGATGGCGAAAAGCAGCTTGAGCAGGTAACCGGGCACAAGGTCAAGGTGCTGTTGTGTGATCCCGTTGACGTCGAAGGCGTGCTCAACCGCTACTATCCCGGAAACGGGAGCGGCGCCCAGCCCGCGTCGGATCGGGTTTCGGGCCTGTCGCAGCCCATCAAGCTGGCGCACATGGCCCACCTGGTCCGCCAGATTCAAACGTTGCCGGCGCTTCCGGAAACGGTCCACCGCGTCCGCGAGGCGATGCTCACGCCCGACAGCTCGATTTCCAGCGTGACGGATATCATCACCCTGGACCCGCCCGTGGCCGCCAAAGTGCTCAGCGTGGCGAACTCCGCCGCCTACGGCTTCACGCACAAGATCACCGACCTGACCCTGGCCGTGTCGCTGATGGGCCTGAAGGAAACCTACGCGGTTGTGCTTTCGGCCGCCGTGGTCGAGCTCGTGAACCAGATGGAAGAGTTCGACTACCGCACCTTCTGGCTGGAATCGGTCTGTTCGGCGTGCGCCGCGCGGATCGTGGCCAAGGTCAGCGGGCGGCGCCAGCTCCCGGGCGTATTCACCGCCGGCCTGCTGCACGATATAGGCCGCGCGGCGCTCTGGGAGGTCGCCCCGGAGAAGTGCAAGCGGATCGAGAACACCGTCGCCGGCCGCGCGCTGCTGGCGGCCGAACGCGAGATGGTGGGCCTTACCCACGTGGAAGCGGGGTTCGAACTGGCCCGCCACTGGGACCTGCCCGAGGAAATTGCTCAGGCCATCCGGTTTCACCACGAGCCGGAACTTGCGCCCTCGGCCCGGGAGCACGTGGCGATCGTGGCCCTGGCCGACGCCATGGTTCAGGCGTCGGGCACGCATCTGGAAGACAACCCCACCCTGTTCGACGAGTACAAGCCGTGCCTCGAGATCCTGGGGCTCGACCTGGAGAGCGCTGAGGCCATGCTCGACGAGTATCTGACCCGCCACGAGGCGGCGGTGCAGGATACCTTTGGCTGAGGCGCGTGCGGCTCGCGTCCGGGGCGCGCTGGGCCCGTGGTGGCTTGCCTTCAAGAACCTCTGCTTCCCGATCTTCTGCCAGGCGTGCCGCGTGCGTCTGCTGACGGAGGAGAACGGCTATTACTGCCCCACGTGCTGGGAGCTTGCCCGCCGCGTCGAAGCGCCCTTCTGCACCCGTTGCGGGCGCCCGCACGAGGCCATGGTGGGCCTCGGCCAGCGAAGGAATTTCCCCTGCGCCCGCTGCCGGGAGCGGCCTCCCGAGGGGGTGGGCCGGATCTACGGGGCGGTGGTTTACGAAGGCGTCGCGGCGGAGGCCATCAAGCACTTCAAGTTCCACGGGAAGCACCGCCTCGCGCGCCCGCTCGGCCTCTGGCTGCAACAATTCGCCGCCGAATACATCGACACCGGCGCCTACGACCTGCTCGTGCCCGTGCCCCTGCACCGCGTGCGGCTGCGCGAGCGCGGCTTTAACCAGTCCGCGCTCCTCGCCGAATTCGCGCTGCCCGCATTCCCCGGCGCGCGGCTGTGTGAGGATCTGAAGCGGATCCGACCGACCCGGACCCAGAGCACCCTTACCGGAAAGGAGCGCCGGGACAACGTGCGCGGCGCCTTCGCCGTGGAGGGGGAGGGGATGTCGGGCCGTTCCATACTGCTTATTGACGATGTTGTCACGTCGGGCGGCACGGTTCAGGAATGCGGAAAAGCGGTGCGCCGCGCGGGCGCGATTCGCGCCGACGTGCTGGCGGTGGCCCTGGCGCGGCGGTGGCGCTGAGGGCGGGCGCGGGCTCCCCCGCCCGGGGGAGCCTCAAATACCCGGCGCGATCCGCGGATCAGCGAACATCCGCCGTGAACTGCATGAACAAGGCGTTCAGTCCGCGAATCTGCTTCAGGCGGATTTGCGTGAGGCGCGCGCGCCGGAGTTTGTCCAACGCGTCCATCTGATCGCGGGCAACGACGGTTCCCCGCTCGTAGTGGTCCTCTCTTTCCTTGCCCAGGGCAAGTGCGCTGTACTTGAAGACGGCCACAATCAATTCCTCCCAAGTGTGGAATACGCGAACAACGGATTGAAATAAGGGCACTATGAATGGCGCGTATTGCCACAGGAGCCGAATGGGGCCAACCCGCTCCCACCGCGAGCGGGCATTGGTTTCAAAGTATAGGATAGAATGCACGAAGTGTCAACTGTAAAAAGTCCGAAATCATGCGGCGGACCGCTGGAACAGGGGGTCGAGGACGAGTCTCGGTTGAGCGAGTGCGCCGAGGTGCGGGGGCGCGGCCGGCCGGGGCTTGATCCCGGGGAGGCGGGCGCGATATAACCCATGTCGGGCGTCGGGGCCCATCGTGCTCAAATAATTTGTGCTGGCGCGACAGGATGCCCGTTTGAACCGCAAGATCCTCTGGCTGCCCGCGAAAAGGAACCCATACGATGCCGCATTGCTTTCCTGGCCCGCCCATAACTCGCTGGATTCTGCCCGCGCTCCTGGCGCTGTGCGCATGCCTGCCCTCGGGCGCACAGGAAAACGGCGCCGCGCCGGTGCGTGTCGACTTGCAGCAACAGATTGACGAGTATTTCGGCCTGATGGTCGACCGGGTCTTCGCGCCGGTGCTCTTCTTTGACATCCTGGAGCTTCCGTGGCGCATCCACCGCGTGCTCACATGGAGCGACGTCCCGCGATACGGCTACATGGAGGCGGGGAGCGTCCCGCTCATCATCGTCGTGCTGGTGCTCGGGGGCATCTTCTTCAGCACGCGCTACCGGTACATCAATGTGCGCCTATTTCGCCACGCGATTGACGTGGTGCGCGGGCGCTACGACGATCCGGACGATCCCGGCGAGATTACGCACTTCAAGGCGCTTACCTCGGCCCTGGCGGCCACGGTGGGGCTCGGGAATATCGCCGGCGTGGCGGTGGCGATCAGTTTTGGCGGGCCGGGCGCGATCTTCTGGATGTGGCTGACGGCGTTTTTCGGGATGAGCATGAAGTTCTCGTCGTGCACGCTCGCGCAGGTGTACCGCGAGGTGGACGCCGACGGCCATGTCATGGGCGGGCCCATGGTCTATCTGAAGAAGGGCCTGAAGGACTACTGGCCGCAGATGGCGTGGCTGGGCGCGATTTTCAGCCCCGTCTTCGCGGTTCTGACGATCATGGCGTCTTTTGGCGGTGGGAACATGTTCCAGTCCAACCAGACCTACGCCGTGGCCGAGATGATCTTCGGCCTGGAAGCCTACCCCATCTTCGAGCCCCTTTTCGGGATTGGCATCGCCACGCTTGTGGGCATGGTGATCATCGGCGGGATCAAGCGGATCGGCGATGTGACGTCCAAACTCGTGCCGGCGATGTGCATCGGGTACATGGCCATTTGCCTCTACATCGTCCTGGCCAACTACACCCTGGTACCGGCCATGCTCGGCGATATCGTCGTGCAGGCCTTCTCGCCCGAGGCGGCCTTTGGCGGCTTTCTGGGCGTGCTCATCCAGGGGATGAAGCGGGCGGCCTTCTCCAACGAGGCGGGCCTCGGCTCCGCCGCCATCGCGCACGCGGCGGCGAAGACCCGGGAGCCGGTTCGCGAAGGGCTTGTGGCGATGCTCGGTCCGTTTATCGACACGATCATGGTCTGCACGATGACGGCGCTCGCCATCTTAATTACCGGCGCGCACGAACGGGCGGCGGACAAGAACGCGGGCGTGACTATCACGGTGGACGCGTTCGGCACGATTTCGCCCTATTTCACGTGGTTTCTGGCGCTGGCCGTGTTCGTTTTCGCCTATTCCACGCTGATTTCGTGGTCCTACTACGGCGAGCGGGCCACCGAGTACCTCTTCGGGAAGAAGGGCATCGGGCCGTACCGCATCGCCTATGTGCTGGTGGCCATCCTGGGCCCCATGCTGAGCCTGACCAACGTGGTGAACTTCGCGGACATGATGCTT
The DNA here is from genome assembly GCA_019637335.1 of Candidatus Hydrogenedentota bacterium. Classification (NCBI taxonomy): domain Bacteria; kingdom Pseudomonadati; phylum Candidatus Hydrogenedentota; species Candidatus Hydrogenedentota bacterium. Next base: position 7,968 of record JAHBVV010000020.1, read on the forward strand.
TTGTCGATGGCCTTCCCGAACATCATCGGTATGGTCTTCCTGTCCGGCAAGGTCCGGCAGCTCAAGCGGGATTACATCGCGCGCTTGAAATCGGGCGAAATTCAGCCGCGCTGGTGACATCCGGCGGGCGCCGTGTAGTACAATGGGAGGCTGGCGGGCAGGGCCTGGCCCGTAATTCCGGACCGGCCGCCGGCGTACCCATGTCACAACCACGATCCGAAGGCGCCCATGCAGAAGACCCTCCAGCGCACCCTCCGGCAGGCGACGGCCTGCGAACTGCGTTTTGACGACCACAGCCGCCAGCTCTACGCCACCGATGGCTCGATCTACCAGATCGTGCCGCAGGGCGTCGCGCTGCCCCGCACCATCGACGAAGCCGCCACCCTGTTGGCCGCATTGGCGCAGGACGGCGTCCCCATTACGCCCCGGGGCGCGGGCACCGGCCTCGCCGGGGGCGCGATCGGCGAGGGTGTGGTGGTCGATTTCGCGCGCTACAACCAGACCATCTCGGGCCTGAATATCGAAGCGCGGACCGTGCGCGCGGGCGCGGGCGTGGTGCTGGACGAGTTGAACGCGTACCTCGCGCCCCACGGCCTCGCCTTTGGCCCGGATGTCGCCACGAGTTCGCGCGCCACAATCGGCGGCATGATCGGCAACAATTCCTCCGGCGCGCGCACCCCGCTCTATGGCACGACGATTGACCATGTGCGGTCCGTGGATGTGGTGTACGCGGATGGGCGCGTGGAGACCATCGGCCTGAAGGGCGGCGGGCCGCAGTTTCCCGAGCTGGACGCGCTCATCGAATCGCACCGGGGCGCGATCGAGTCGCGCTTCCACACCGGTGTGATCAAGCGGTGGCCCGGCTACGGGATCGACCGTTACCTCCGCGCGGGCGGTAACTTCGCCAAGGTTTTTGGCGGTTCCGAAGGCACGCTGGCGGGCATTTTTTCCGCCGAGCTGGATCTGGTTCCGCTGCCCGGGGAAAAGGGCATCGGCCTCATCTTCTTCGACACGGTGAATGAGGCCATGCAGGCGACCGTCGAACTGCTCTCGCTCCAGCCCGCCGCCATCGAGCACATCGACGACGTGCTCTTCGACCAGACCCGCGGGCAGTTGGCCTTCAAGGCCGCGCGCGATTATCTGGAGCTGGACGAGAAGCCCTGCACATCGATTCTCCTGGTGGAGTTCTACGAGCACGTGGAGGAGAAGCTGGCGGCCCTGGAAAAGCTCAAGCTCGGCAAGCGCAAGCGCCTCTGCCGCGACGCGACGGATCAGGCGCACATCCTCAACCTGCGCAAGTCCGGCCTTTCGCTGCTGACCGGGTGCAAGGGCGACGCGAAGCCCACGGCCGGCATCGAGGACGTGGCGGTGCCGCCGGACAAGCTCCCGGAGTACGTGTCGGGCCTGCAATCGCTGATGGCGCCGCTCGGGCTGCGGGGATCATTCTACGGCCACGCGGCGTCGGGGCTTTTGCACGTGCGGCCGGTGGTGGACTTGCACGGCGCGGGCGATATCCAGAAGTTCCGGAGCCTGTGCGACGGGGTGTCGGCGCTGACGCGTCAGTTCAAGGGTTCGCTCGCCGCGGAACATGGCGTGGGCATCGCGCGCACCGAATACATGCACGATCATATCGGCCCGGAAATCCTCGACCTGATGGGTCGCATCAAGGCGCACTTCGATCCCCAGGGCGTGATGAATCCGGGTAAGGTCTTTCCGGACGGGCGCTACGCCATCGACACGAATCTGCGCCAGGGCGCGGGTTCGAAAATGACCGAGCTGCCCTTCGAGCCCGTGCTCCAGTTCGCCGCGAAGGATGGGTCCTTTGTGGGCAACCTGGAGCAGTGCAATGGCTGCGGCGGCTGCCGGAAGTCCGCGCCCACCATGTGCCCGACCTTCGTGGCGACCGGCGAGGACATCATGGCGACGCGCGGCCGCGCGAACACCATTCGCGCTGTGCTTGAGGGCCGGCTCGACGCGGACGCCGATCCGCTTCTTTCGCCCGCGCTGGAGGCCGCCCTGAGCAACTGCCTCTCGTGCAAGGCCTGCACGGTGGAGTGCCCGTCCAACGTGAATATGGCGCTCTTGAAGGCCGAGTTGCTCTACGCGCGCATCCGCAAGCATGGCGTGCCTCTTTCCGCCCGCCTTGTCAGCCGGGTGGACATGCTTGGCGAACTCGCGAGCCTGGCGCCCGGCCTCGCGAACGCGACCCTCAAGTGGCGGTGGTTGCGCGCGCTGCTCAACCGCTTCGCCGGCTTTTCCATGGAGCGCCCGCTGCCGCCCTATGCGCGGGAGCGCTTCGACGCGTGGTTCCACAAGCGGCGCGGGCCGTCCGTGCTTGGCGAGCGGGGGACGGTCTACCTCTGGGACGACTGTTTTGTGCGCTTCAACGAGCCGAATATTGGCCAGGCCGCGGTGCGCGTGCTGGAGGCGGCGGGTTATACGGTTAACGTTCTGACGGGGCGCGCCTGCTGCGGCCGGCCCGCCTTCAGCACGGGCCGGCTCGATGTGGCGGCGCGTTTCGGTGAAAAGAACATTGCCGTTGCGGGCGACGCCGAGGCGCCGATCATCTTCCTGGAGCCGTCGTGCTACGCCATGTTCGCCGAGGACTACCGGGAGCTGGGGTTGGCCGGCGCCGAAAGACTCGCGCGGCGCAGCGTCCTCTTCGAGACCTTCATCGCGAACTTGCTCAAGAACGATCCCGGCGCGCTTCCTTTTGCCGCGGTCGAGGCCAGGACCGCCGTGCACGGCCACTGCCACGCCAAGGCCCTGACCGACAAGGCCCAACTGGCCTCGGTGGCGCGCGCCGTGCCGGGCAATTCCGTTACCATGCTCGACACCGGTTGCTGCGGCATGGCGGGCGCTTTTGGCAATATGGAGTCGAAGTACGCACTCTCGCTTGCGGTCGCCAAACCGCTGATCGAGAAAGTGAAGGCCCTGGACGAGGACACGCTGCTGGTCGCTTCCGGAACGAGCTGCCGCCACCAGATCGAACACCTGGCCGGACGCACGCCGCTGCATATGGCGGAGTTGCTCGATCAGTTTCTGCCGTAGCGCGCGTTTGTCAGACGGCGCGCGCCGCGGGCCGGGGAATAGGAGGGATGCACGCATGCCCAACTGCCGGCCGCACCGCCCGCCCTGGCGGATCCCGCTGTGGTGTGCGCCGTTGCTGTTGGCCGCGCTTGCCGCCCAGGCCCGGGAGCAGTGGGAGTTTCAATTCCTCCTCACACCCGACGGCGTGCCCCTGACCGAAGTCCGGGCCCTGGCCGAAGACGCGGAGGGGCGCATCTGGGCCGCCACGTGGGGCAGCGGTGTCGCACGGATAGGCGCTTCCGAATGGCTTGCGCTGAACGAGCAGACGGGGCTGGCGGGGAATTGGACGCGCGGCGTCGCCGTTGGCCGCGACGGCGCCGTCTGGATTTCCACCGCCGATGGCCTCTCGTTGTACCGCAACGGGATTCTTGATTCCTACACGACGGCCTCGCTGCCTGGACTGCCCTCGAACAATCTGGACCAGATTCACGCCACGGCTGGCGGCGATATCATTCTCGGAACCCGCGAAGGCCAGGTCTTGTTGCTTCCCGGCGCGTCGGATGGCGCGGACGCGGCCCTCGCGGCGCCGGAACGCTGGATCACGGTGATGGAGGCGTCGAGTGGCGTCGAAAACCGGCTCGCGGACCTCCTGGAGCGCCGAGACGGCGCCATATGGATCTCCACGCGCGCGGGAGAAACCTACGCCATTGAAGATGGCGCGCTGGCCGCGCTCCCCGCCCCTTCGGGGGCCCTGTACCTGGCGGAGTCCGATACGGGCCAATGCTGGGCCGCGGACTGGTACGGCTATCGCCTTTTCGCGCTGGACGGTGACGCCTGGCCGGTGGTCGCCCGGGCGCCCGACCTGTTGACGGAACTGCTGCTGCACGAGAACGGCCAGGTGTACGCCGGGACGCGCAGGGGCCTGTTTCTCCTCGGGCAACACGGCTTCGAGCCCGTAGACCTCGGAAAGTCCGTTGGGCAGCCGTACGTCAACGTGCTACACGTCTCGCCCGACGGCGCGCTCTGGATCGGAACGCAGGAAGGGCTCGTGCGCGGCGCCCTGCGCACGTGGCAGCATTTTCCCGCGTCGCACGCGGGTGAGGATCTCATTGCCCTGGCGCACGATCCCCGGAATCCGGGCTTCCTGCTGGCGATCGACGCCGCCAACGGCGTAAACCGCTTCGACGGCTGGGGCTGGGAACCTGTGTTGCGGCTGGACGCCGGCGAGACTCTGGGGGGCTTCCACACGCGCGCGCCGGAACCGCACCTCTGGGCGTTTGGCCGCTCGCACCTCTACAAGTTCTCGCTTGAAGATGGCGCGCGCCTCCTTCAAGAGCCCCTGCCCCCCCAGAACAGCCCCTGGACCGAACGGCGCATCTTTCAAACCTCCGGGGGCGAGACATGGGTCTTGAACGACACCGGTGTCCATGCCTTTGCCGGCGGGGCCTGGGCGCCCCGGCCTGACTTCGACGGCTACCGCCGCCGCGCCGCCTATGCGGCGGTGGAGCCCGAACCGGGGGTCGTTTTTGTCGGGGTTGCGGGCGGGCTGGAGCGTTGGGACAGCGGCGGCGTGCGGCTCTACGGCGACACGGATGGATTCACCGAGCGGGACGCGGCCAACGCCATTCGCCTGGCCCGAAACGGAAGTCTATGGCTGGGAACGTACGGGGCCGGCGTGTACGTGTTTGACGGCGATACGTTTCGAAGCCACACGGAGCAGGACGGCCTCGCACACCATTCCGTGTCCGATGTGCTTGAAGCCCGGGATGGGACCGTCTGGATCGCCTATCGCCGATCCGGGCTCGGGAATTACCGCGACGGCCGCTGGCTCAACTTCGGCGCGCAGACCGGGTTGCCCAGCGACGCGATTCTGGGCCTGTTCGAGGACGCGGACGGCCAGATCTGGATCCAGTCGCGCACGTCGGGCGTATACCGGTATCGCCCGGACCCCACGCCGCCCAACACGCAGGTGGTCGGGGCCACCCTGGAAGTGCCGGCCGGGGGATTCGGCGTGTTCACTTTCAGCGCCGCCGATGGATGGCAGGTGACGCCGGCCCACGCGCTCCTGTACTCCTGGCGCCTGATCGGCCTCGACAGCGATTCGCCACCAGGCCCCTGGAGCCCCTTCAGCGCGCGCTCCACGGTGGTGACGCCCGCGCTGGCCCCCGGCGCCTACCGGATCGAGGCGCGGGCATCGGATGACGCGCGCAACATCGATCCGACTCCGGCGGCCATCGAATTCGCCGTTTCGCCGCCGCTTTACCTGGAGCCGGGGGTGCTCGTACCCGCGGGCCTCCTGCTGGCCCTGGTGCTGTTCGCGTTTGGCCTGCGCGTTCGCGCGAACATGGCGCTGCGCCACTCCCGCGCCGCCCTGCTCCAGTCCAACCGCCAGCTGATGAAGGAAATTCGCGAGCGCCTTGTCGCCGAGCAACGGCTCAACGAACACTTCGAGCAGCTCGAGGATCTTGTGCGGGGGCGAACCGCGGAGCTGGAGGCGGCCCAGCGCGCCCTCGTGCAGCAGGAACGTCTCGCCCTGCTGGGCAAGATCACCGCTTCGGTAAGCCACGAACTGCGCAACCCGCTGGGCACGCTGCGCAGTACGCTGTTCAGCATCGGGCGCAAGGTGCAGGATCTTCCGGTGGACCTGGCGGAGCCGCTCGCCCGGGCGGATCGCAGCATCCGCCGCTGCGATCGCATCATCGAGGAATTCCTGGATTTCACCCGGACGGTCTCGCCCGAGCGCCAGCTGGTTGACATGGACGCCTGGCTCGAAGGCGTGCTCCAGGAAATGGAGATACCCGACGCCGTCGATTGCAGGTACACCTTCGAAAGCGGGGCGGCGCTCGAGGTTGACCCGGAACGGCTCCGGCGCGCGGTCTTGAACATCGTGACCAACGCAATCCAGGCCATGGAGGAGCGGGGCGACCCCTACCGGCGCTTGCGGATCAAGAGCCGCCGCCGGGACGGGCGCCACGAGATCGTGGTGAAGGACAACGGCGCGGGGATGACGGAGGAAAGCCTGGCGCGGATTTTCGAGCCGCTCTACAGCACCAAAGGATTTGGCGTGGGCCTGGGCGTTTCCATCGTGCAGGACACCATGAAGAAGCACGGCGGCGGCGTGGAGTACCACAGCGTACTCGGAAAAGGGACCACCGCCGTGCTCTGGCTGCCCCTGGAAGTGGCCGAAGACTGAACTGGCGTTGCACCGCCTCGATTGAACTGCTAGCATGGCGGCATGCCCTACGAAGCGCCCGAACCGTTTGAATGGAAGTACTGCGGGACGTGCGGGCGGCCGCTGCTCTTCGCCCACGACGGGCAGAGCGACCGCCCCCATTGTCCGCGGTGTCGCCGTTTCTACTACCGCAATCCCATTCCCGCCGCCTGTTGCTTCGTGGCGCGCCCCAACGGTGATCTGCTCTTCGCCCAGCGTTCCGTCGAGCCCTGCAAGGGCGGCTGGACATTGCCCGGCGGCTTCATTGAACTGGGTGAGACCCCGGAGGAAGCCGCCCTGCGGGAACTGCGCGAGGAAACCAACCTGCGCGCCTCCCGCGTACGTCTGCTGGGAGTGAGTACGCGGCAAAGCCCCGTCTCCGGCGCGATTATGGTGCTGGGGTATATCGTGGAAAGCTGGGACGGCGAAGAGGGCATGCGCCCGGATACGGACGCGATGGCGCTTTCTTTTTTCTCCCGCCGGGACCGGCCCGAACTGGCGTTCAGCGTGCATCGCGAGCTGCTCGCGCTTTACGACGCCTGGATAGCCTCCAAAGACGGATCCGGACGCGACACCGGCGCCATTGCTGCGGATATCGCTGGTGAAAAGTGACAATTTCACAGGCCCGGACACATCCGCCCAATCGAATGCGGAAGATTCCGCGCGAATAGTGGCGAATCGTGGAAAATTGCGGTATAGTCTCTTTACTGGATCTCGCTCTGAGACCGGTGGAGTCGTGGGTTTCAGGAAGTGTGCGCGAGGGGTTGCAGGGATCAGCAGCGAATGACACTGACACAAAGCAATGCGCTTCGGCGGATTCAGACGCGTGGCCAGTTGCCCACCCTTCCCGAGGTGCTGACGCGAATCCTCGATGTTTTGGATGACGAGGCCTCCTCCGCCGAGGACATCACCGCCGTATTGGCTTCGGACCCGGTAATCACCGCGCGGATCCTGCGCCTGGCGAACTCCGCATTCTACGGGGCGCGCTTTCAGATCGATACGATTCAACGCGCTGTCGTGACGGTTGGGTTTGAGGCCGTGAAGCAATTGGCCCTGGCCACCGCGGTCTTTGATTCGCTTCAGCAGGTCTCGCAGCCGTGCTTTGAGCGGGAAGACTTCTGGCTCCATTCGCTGGGGAGCGCGAAGGCGGCCCAGCTGCTCGCGTTCAGCACGGATCACATCTCGATGCCGGAGGCGTGTTTTACGGCGGGGCTGCTGCACGGCCTGGGCAAGATCGTGCTTTCGATCAACCTGCAGGGCGAGTACGACGAGGTGATCCAGCAGGCGGCGCTTGATCGCGTGAGCCTGCGGGCCATGGAGCAGCGCATTCTCCAGACCGATCACGCGGAAGTGGGCGGCTGGCTGATGCACCAGTGGGGCTTCCCGGCGGTGATCGTCGCCTCGGTTCGGAACCAGCACGCGCCGCTTGGTTACCGTGGGCCCTACCAGCGCGAAGTGATGATCGTCTCGGTGGCGGGCGACATGGCGCGGGCGGCGGGCTTTGGCCGCGCGGGCGAGCCGCTTGATGGCGCGCTCTCGGGTGAACGCATCGAAATGCTCGGCCTGGAAGCGGGAGAGATCGCGGGGATTGTGGATACGTTGTCGATCATGCTCGACGACGCCCGCACCCTGCTGGGCTTATTCCAGCAAACGTGAACGGGGGTAGAGCGCGATGTCAGATATGACGCAGGCAGGGAGCCAGGAGACGCTGGTGCGGTCGCACGAGCGCTATGAGGCGTTGCTGTGCGACATCAGCCTGTTGCGGCAGCTGGAGGATCTTTCCGAGGAGGCGATGGCCTTTGACGAGGGGTGCACGCGGATTGTGGGCCTCATAACCCTGAGCGGCCTGGCCGAATACGCGTCGGTGATGCTGCTCGACGCCGAAGGCGCCTATCTCGAGTTGCGGTCCGTCGCAACCCGCTATTCAACCCAGGGTTTCGCGATCGGATCGGATATCTGGCACGGGAAGCGATTCGCGCTGGGCGAGGGCGTGGCGGGGCGCGTCGCCGCCACCGGGGCGCATGTCCGCATCGACGACACGGCGGCCCACCCGGATTTCCTCAGCCTTCCCCACAGCCCGGTGCGGGTGCGATCGCTGATGTGCTTCCCGCTGCACTACCGGGGCGCCGTCCTCGGCGTGCTGAACGTCAGTCACGGGCAGCCGGCGTTTTTTGATCGGGATCGCGAACACGCCATGCATGTGGCGGCGCGCCGTATCGGCGGGATTCTCGGCGCGCTGATGCGCGGCGGGGAGGCCGGCCCCGCCGCTCCCGCGCCGCCCGTGGAAACCGCCGGAAAGCTGCTGCACGTGCAGCGCCAACACATGCTCGGGCAACTCGCCGCGAATGTCGTGCACGACCTCCACGACCTGCTGAGCGGCGTCGCCGGGAACCTCGATCTGGCGCTAGTCGCGGATGCGGGCGCGGAAACGCGCGATCTCATCGCGCGCGCGCGCCGGGCGAGCATTCGCGGCCGGGAGCTAGTCGAGCAGATCCTCAAGTTCAGCCGGGCGGGCGTCTCGCGGGAAGGCCGGGAACTGATCGACACGTCCCCGCTCATCGAAGAGGCGGCGGCGATATTGCACTATTCCGCCGGCGCCTCCATCACGATCGAGACCAATGCGCCGCCGTCGCTTCCGCGGGTGCGCGGCGACCGCGGCCAGCTGGTTCAGGCCCTGATCAATCTGGGCATGAACGCGCGCGATGGCCTGGAGGAGCGGCTGTCCCCGGGCCCGCGTCACATACGCCTGGGCGCCGAGGGCGTGCGCCTGGATACCACCACGCCGGGCCCCTGGGGGAACGCGGTCGACGGGGAATTTGTGCGCCTATACGTGAAGGACAATGGGAAGGGCATGACGCCGGACGTTCAGGCGCGGATGTACGAACCGTTCTACAGCACCAAGCCCCCCGGCAAGGGGGCGGGCCTGGGGCTTTCCACGGTGTACCGCATCGTCCGGTACCACCAGGGCTGGCTCGACGTGCACAGCACCCCCGGCCAGGGGACCACGGTGAACATCTACCTGCCTGTGCCGCCTCCCGAGCGCGGGCCCGCCGCCCCGGCGGAGCAGGCGTCGGCGGCGTCGGCCTGTGTGCTTCTGGTGGACGACGAACCGCTGGTGCGAAGCATGGGGGCCGCAATTTTGCGGCGTCTGGGCTACCGCGCGCTCACGGCCGAGAACGGGCGGGGGGCCATTGCGGCATACGAGGCGCACGCCAGCGAGATCGACCTCGTGATCCTCGATCTCAATATGCCGGACATGGGCGGCGAGGCGGTTCTTCGGGCGCTTCGCGCGGCCACGCCCTCCCTGCCGATCATCTACTCCTCGGGCATGGCCCCGCCCGGTTCGAACGGCTGGCCGCCGGAGTCTACGCCGACGGCGTTTCTGCAAAAGCCCTACCTGATCGCGACCATGGCCGAAGTGGTGCGCGAGGCGCTTACCGCCCGCCGCCGGTAGGCCCGTGGGGCGGCGCGCTTCCGTCCGGATTCGGGCTTCCTATGCCGTGGACGGGCCGAAGGTCCGCCGTGGCGGAAATGTCCGCGATCCTGCTGCGCCTTGCGGCGCATGGGACAGGCCGGACGCCCGCCTCCGGCGCGTCATGGACCTGTGCCACGTTCCTCCTCGCGCTCCCATGGTCCCCCGTGGGAATGCGTACGGCGCCGCTCCCATGACGCACGGCCCCAGCGTGAAAACCCGATACCCCGACAACATGCCCCGCTGCCAATCCCCAAACCACTGTAACCAACTTCCCGTCTCGTGTATCTTCTTGGGTGAGATTGCGCAACATGCAGGAGCGGATATGGCTTGAACGGCCCGCTATCGACAGAGGACGCGCGAGACATCCCGCTGGCCGCGAACGGCGACGAGGCCGCGGCCCGCAGGCTGTACGAGCGTTACGCCGCCGATGTGGCCCGCCAGATGTGGCGCTTCACCCGGGACCCGGTGATTCACCAGGACCTCGCGCAGGACGTCTGGATCAGCGCCTTCCGCAACCTGCGCGAATTTCGGGGAGAAGCCCCGTTCCCGCACTGGATCCGGCGCATCGCCACGCACACGGGATACCGCTTCTGGAAACGCCAGGCCCGCGATCTCGAACGCCGGCGCGCCTATGAGGCGGAACAGCACACCACGGCCGCACCGGCAAACCCGGAGACACCGGTCGAGGCGGCGGAGCAGCTCCACGCGCTGTTGGCGCTCTTGCCGCCCGACCAGCGCCTGGTGTTGACGCTTTTTTACCTGGAGGAATGCGGCGTGAGCGAAATCGCGGACCGCACTGGCTGGTCGGCCAGCAAGGTGAAGGTATGCAATATGCGCGCGCGACAACGGATGAAAACGCTGCTGGAGGAACACGGCTATGAACGAACCTCTTGACCGGCTCGACGCCCTGGCGCGGCTGGCCCGCCAGGAGGGCGCGCCGCCCGTGGCCTTTGGCCCGGCGCTCGCGGATGCCTTCCGAATACAGCGGCGCGATGAACGCGTGCAGGCCTGGCTGCTCTCCGGCGCCCTGGCCGCGGCCGCGGCGGTGCTCCTGGTGTGCGCGCCCGCCCTGCTCGCCGGGCCGGACCCGCTGGAGGCGGTCTTCCACGCCGCCTACGGGGCCATGCCATGAGTGGGGCGTCACGCAATTACGGGAGAACTATCTTATGAGCGAACCCCTTCCCGCCCCCGCCGGCCGCCCGCGCTGGCGCATGCCCGGCTACGTCAAGAACCTGCTGTTCCTGCTGTGCGGCCTGATCATCGGCAGCCTCGTGACGGCGGTGTACCTGCGTAACGCCGCGCAGCGCGCCATCGCGGATCCCGCGCTGCTGTCGGAACGGGCAGTCCAGCGCCTCGAACGCCAACTGGACCTCGACGAAGCGCAACGGGCCGCGATCCGCCAGGCATTCCGCGATCGCCTGGCGGGCTTCCGCGCCATCCGCGAGCGTGTCCGGCCCGAAATCCAGGCCGAGTTGGACGCCCTCCGCGCCGATGTGGAAACCCACCTCCGCCCCGATCAGCGCGAACAGTGGCGCGCCCGCTTCGACGCGATTCGGCAGCGGTGGCAGCGCGAGGATTAGCGCGGGCGCGGCGGTTACGGCTTGAGTCCCGTCAGTCCGCTTTCATCAGGCCCGCGCGCCGCTTCCGCATCGTGTCGTAGAACACGAGCACCACGATCAGCGCCCCGATCAGCACCTGCTGCCAGTACGGGTCGAGGTTTTCCAGGTTGCAGAAGTTTCGGAGCACGAACATGATCAACGCGCCCGCCACCGAGGCGATCGCGTTGCCTTCCCCGCCCATCAGGCTCGCGCCGCCGATCACGCACGCCGCGATTGTGTCCAGTTCATACATCTCCGCGGCCGTCGGCGATCCGATGCTGGTCTTCGCCGCCAACATCATACCGCCGAAGCCCGCCATGAGGCCGCTCAGCGTGTACGCGAGAATCAGCACGCGGTCCACCGGCACCCCGGAAAGGCGCGAAGCCTGCTTGTTGCCGCCGATCGCGTAGAGCGATCGCCCGAAGCGCGTGAATAGCAGCATGAATGTGAATATCAGGCAGAGCACCACCACAATGACCACCGGGATCCGCCAGTCCTTCGCGTCGCCGAGCCAGAGAAAACTCGGCGGCAAGCCGAAGATGGGCTTGCCGCCGGAAATCAACAAGGCCAGGCCCCGCGCCACCATCATCATGCCGAGGGTCACGATAAACGGCGCGATCCTGCCTTTGGCCACGAGCGCGCCGTTGATCGCGCCGCAAAGTACGCCAACCCCGCATCCGATGAGCACGCCCAGGGGCATGGGCACGCCGCTCTTCATCGCGAGGCAGCCCACCACGCCGGCCAACGCCGCCACGCTTCCGACGGACAGGTCGATGCCCGCCGTCAGGATCACCATTAACTGGCCGATCGCGATGACGCCGATAATGGCGGATCGGCTGGCCACCGTCTGCAGGTTGCCCGGTTTGCGGAAGTCGTCGGAATACACGGCCAGCAGGATGCACAGTCCGGCCAGGATAAACAGCGGGGAATGCTTGGCGATAAACCGCTTCATGGGTACCTCAAGGCGCGATGCGCGCGCCGCGCATCAGGCCAGCGGCAGCGCCACGGGCTTCCCTTCCAGGCCGGAGAGATCGGCGGCGTAGCAAAGCTCGTGGGACTTGAACGCGTCCGCGATATTCGCGTGCGACTCCACATCCCGCTGGATGCAGTCGATCAGGTGCGACGCCAGGTTCGAAAACGGGTGGTGCGTCACGTCCCCGCTGTCCGGCAGGATCGTCGGCACGCTCGCCCACGACGTCTGCCCGGGATACTTCGTCTTGGAGAAGATCTGGTTGTTCTTGATCGTGCCGTGCGTGCCGATCAGGTTGATGTTGAAGACATACGGCTGCACGCACTCAATGCAGGAGGTCACCTTGCCGATGCGCCCGTCCTGAAAGCGCAGGATCGTGCATGTGGTCGGGGAATACTCGTACTCCGTGAAGTTCGGGCCGCCGCCCGCCGTCGCGTATTGCGTCACTTCCGCCACTTCGCCGCCCATGAAATACCGCAGCGCGTCCATCGCGTGGCAGCCGGCGGACAGCAGCGAGCTCGCGCCGATTTCCTTCTTTACGTTCCACGCGTACTGCTTGTACCAGGGGCCGATGCCGTGGAAGTAGTCCACCTCGCCCATGTACACCCGACCGATCGCGTCGTCCGCGATCTGCTTCTTGATAATGTCGAAAAGCGGATTCCAGCGGAGCACGAAGCTCACCGCCGACTTCACGCCGGCCTTCGACACCGCGTCCCGTATCGCGCGCGCATCCTCCACCGTTACCGCCATCGCCTTCTCCAGCAGAATGTGCTTGCCCGCGCTGGCGGACGCCACCGCCTGCTCCTTGTGCACATTCGGGGGCGTGCAGATCGACACAATGTCGATGCCGTCCTGTTTGAGCGCCGCGTCCAGATCCGTATACGTGGGGCAGGTCAGGCCGAGGCCCTCGGCGAAGGCCTTTGTCCGGCCCGCGTCCCGCCCGCACACCGCGCGCACTTCCGCCCGCGAATCGGCCTGAAACGCCTTCACGTGTTCACCGGCCACCCATCCCGTGCCTACTATCACCACCCCGAGCTTGCTCATGACGTTCTCCTTCGGTTCCGCTTCTGGTTAACGTGGTACCGGGGAGTGTAGCATCCGGCGGCGCCCCTTGGCATCCCGGACCCGGGCCCTGCGCGCGCGCAAACGAAACGCCGCCCGCACAGCCTTTTCCGGAGGCGGGCTGTTCGGTCTCATCCGGTTCGCGCGTCGTTGCAATCCGTGTTATCGGTGTAATCCGTGGTCAAGAAAGGAGATCACCACGACGGGCACGAAGAAGATACAGAGAAGAGCTTTAACCGCAGAGAACGCAGAGAGCGCATAGGGTGTTATCGTGCGCGGACGGACTGGGGCGGTTGAATGGGGGCATGTTTTATAACCGCGAATGCATCGGGAGCAGCGGCGGGCCGCGGTCAGAATTTGTGACCACGGATTGCACGGATGACACGGATAGAAGATCGTTCCGGTGGTTGAGGCCTGCCGGCGGCTGCGTGCGAATTTCGACGCAGCCTGTTCGGATTGTTCAGCATCGGAATGGTAGCGGAGTTGATCGGGCGGCGGGTTGTTCGGTCTTGTCCGGTTCGCGCGTTGCCGCAATTCGTGTCATTGGTGTAATCCTTGGTCAAGAAAAAGAGATCATCACGAAGGGCACGAAGGACACGAGGAAAAACAGAGAAGAGCTTTAACCGCAGAGAACGCAGAGAGCGCATAGGGTGTTATTGTGCGCGGACGGACTGTGGCGGTTGAACGGGGGCGTGTCTTTAACCACGAATGGACACCAATGCACACAAATGCAGCGGGATCCCCGGTGCGAGAGGATCCCGCTGCACCTACCCTCCCCAACACCGAACCGAACGGTCCGGCTTGCGCCGGCAACCCCTAGACGAGTTCCATGTTATGAAGGATTACATACGCGCCATAGAGCACGCAGAGAAAGGAGAACCAGAAGACCGGAATCGGACGCGCGCTTCGCCCGCAGTGGAAGCAGAATTTCGCGCTGACCCGTATGGACTCTCCGCAGGAGCGACATTTCGTGTAACAGACTTGCATAGCCACATCCTCCGTGATCGTTGTTGATCGTGAAGCCACGCCAACCATTATGCAACGTGCGTGCCAACTCGAGTCGCATGGGGTAAGTCTGAATAAACTACTGATATTGAACAGCTTACAAATAACCGCCGCCGGGCCGAGCCCGTCGCAATATCGTCATATTCTTGTCATAGTGACAGCCCGCCGCCGATCCGCCGTTGACGCTTCCGCAGTCGCCCCCTATAATACGCGCCGTTGCGCAACCCTGGAACCGCCTGGTGACTTCCCCCGAAAAAATCCCCGTAATCATCGCGGTCGGCGATTTCGCCAGCGGTGTTACGTCGTGGGCGCTTCGGCTTCGCGAGGCCTTTGAAGCCCACCCGCGCTACCGAATCCTGCTGATGAACTGCACGGACACGCGCAACCGGATCGCGGACTTCGATCTCCACGCGGCCAGCGCCCGCCGCGCGCGGGAGCTCCTGGCGGCCTTCGATACCGCCATTGTCGTCCCCAACTTCGTCTGGGATCTCATACCGATCTGTGTGGAGATCAACGCAACTGGCAAGCAACTTCGGTGCATCGGGTACTGCCGCGCGGATTCCGAGCCGGAGTACTACGCGCCGCTCCGCTGGTACGCCCCCGCCTTCGCGCAATTCGCCACGGTCAGCCCCGCTTGCACGCGCGCGCTGGCCGAACGCCTCGATCGCGATCCGGCTTCGATCCACACCCTGCCCGCCGGGGTGCATGTTCCCGAAATGCTGGACCGCGCCTGGCAAACCGCGCCCATCCGCCTCGCGTACGGCGGCCGCATCGTGCAGGAGCAGAAGCGCGTGATGGACTTCGTTCCGCTTGTCGCCGCCCTCGAGGCGCGCGGCGTGGATTTCCGCTTCGATATCGCCGGCGTGGGACCGCAACGGGATGAACTGGAGCGGAGCATCGCGGGAGTCGATACCGCCGGACGCGTCCGCTTCCACCCGCGCCGCAAGCCGCCGGAGATGCCCGCGTTCTGGGCCGATCATGATGTATTCGTGCAGGTGTCGGACTTCGAGGGTACGAGCAACAGCATGCTCGAGTCCATGGCCGCTGGCGTCGTGCCGGTCCTGACCAGAACCGCCAGCGGCGTGGACGGCATCGTCGCGCACGGCGAGAACGGCTTCCTGGCGCCCCCCGGGGACATGGATGCCCTGGCGGACGCCATTGCCCAACTCGCCTCGGACCCCGCTCGCCTCGCGCGTATGGGGGCGGCGGCGCATGCGGCGGTGCGGCCCTGCGCCATGCCACGGCACGTGGAACTGTTCGCCGCCATGCTCAACGCGGCCCTGGAGGCGCCCCCGGCGGCGTGGCCCGAGGGCCGCCCCCTGGCCCCGCCCGAGCCGTTCCACGGCGTCCGGCTCGCCCCGGACCACGCCGTACCCGGCAAACGCCGCATCGCCATACTCTTCCCCTCGCCGCTACGTGGGGGCGCGGAAGACTACGCGCTGGCCGTCGCGGCGGGCGCCGTTCGCGCGGGCCATGATGTCCACGCCGCCTGCTCGAAGCGCACCGCCCTGCGAGATTTGACGCGGGACTTTTTTCGCGCCGGGGTCTTTCACCACACGCTGGAAATCTGCGATGTCGGCCCGAAATCGGGGCAGGCCCTCTTCTACAAACGCTTCACGCGCACCATCCGTCTGCTCCGGCGCCTGAAACCGGACGCCGCGCTCTACATGCTCTGTGGCATGCAGTATGGCTTCCTCAGCCTGCTCGCGTGCGCCGTCGCAAAAACCCCGACCCTCGTGGTCTTCCAGCTCGTGCGCGACGACATCCGCATCCCGCCACGCCGCCGCGCCATCTACCGCTGGATGCGCGCCCGGGGCCAGCGATACGTCGCTGTGTCCGCCGAAAACCGGGACCGGCTCGCCCGCGCCTTTGGAATGCCGCCGGACGAGATTCTCGTTATCCCGAATGGCGTTCGGATAGACCGCTTCGCCTTCGACGATGAGCAACGGGCCGGAGCCCGCGCGCGCGTTCGGGAAGCACTCAACCTCCCCCCCGACGCCGTGCTCTGCCTGACCGTCGGACGCCTCAGCCACCAGAAGGGCCACGATATCCTTGTCCCGGCCATCCCACACGTTGTGGCGCGCTTCCCCGGGGTTCATTTTCTCTGGGCGGGCGACGGGCCCCGGGAGAAAAAACTGCGCGCCCTGCTGGTTACCTATGGCGCGTCCCCGCACGTCACCCTGCTCGGGCGGCGGGACGATATGCCGGAGCTCCTGAACGCCTGCGACCTCCTCGTGCACCCCGCGCGCTTTGAAGGCCAGCCCTTCTCCGTGCTTGAAGCGATGGCGGCCGGCCTGCCCGTGGTCAGCGCCGCCGCCAGCGGCATTCCGGAGATCATCGCCCACGAGGTCCACGGGCTGCTCTGCCGGCCCGACGATATTGGCGCACTGCGCGACGCGATCCTCGACGCGCTGGCGGATCCCGAAGCGATGGCGCGCCGCGCCGACGCCGCCCGGGAACGCGTCGCGGAATTCAGCGAGGACGCCATGATCGCCCAGACCCTGCGCGCGCTGGACGCGCTGGCGGATGGCCCATGACCGCCCCACCCGTCGACACCCGGCCTATTGTGCTCTGGATCCATCCCGGCGGCCTGGTCCCCATATCGGGCGGGGGCGCCGCGCGAACGTGGGCGCTCATCGCGCACCTCCGCGCGGGCGGCTTCGCGGTGCACCTCGTCACCGGCGATCACGGCGAGCACAACGCGGGGCTGGAGGCGCTGGTGGACCGCCTGTGGATCCCCGGGGGCGCCGCCCCCCCTTCGGGTCGCCCGGCTACGAAGGCCGCTCTTGAACGCACGCTGAAAGGCCTCTGGCGCCGGCTGGACCCCGACCTCCGCGCCTACCGCCGCCTCGCCGCCCGTTCCAACCGGCCTTCCGCTTCCCTGAACGCCCTCGTGCGCAACCGCCGCCCCGCCCTGGAGGCCTTCGCGGGCGAAATCGCCTACCGCATCCATCCAACCGCCGCCATCGCCAGCTACGTGTGGCTCGCCCCCGCGCTCGACCGCATGCCGCCGGGAACGCTGCGCCTTCTCGACACCATCGATATTCAGCATGTGCGCGAGGAAACGGCGCGCGCCGCCGGGGGAAGCCTGCCGCACGCCCGTTGCGCGCGGGACGACGAAACTCGGGAGTTTGGCCGCGCGGATGTGCTGATTGCGATACAGGCGGAGGAGGCGGCCCAGATACGGGCGATGCGCCCCGATCGGGAGGTGCTGGTCGCCGGGCACGCGCTGAAACCGCTCCCATACAAGCCCTCGCCGGCCGGATCCCGCGAGCTGCTCTATGTCGGCAACCGCTACGACCCCAACGTCATCGGCCTGCGCACCCTGTTGCGCGACGTCTGGCCCGCCGTGCGCGCGGCCTGTCCCGACGCGGCGCTGACGGTGTGCGGGCGCGTCGCGGAAACCGTCCGCCGCGCGCCGGAGGGCGTGTCGCTCGTCGGCCATACGCCCGACCTGAACCCGTATTACGCCCGGGCCGCCGCCGTCTTGAATCCGGTTCCCTACGGCACCGGCCTGAAGATCAAGACGGTGGAGGCGATGGCCCATGGACGTTGCGTGATCTGCACGAAAGCGGGCGCGGGCGGCCTCGGGGATCCAACGGAACTCCCCATCATCGTCGCCGATCCCGCGGCGGATATGGCTGCGGCGATCTTGGGCATCCTGCGCGACACGGCGCGCCGGCATGATCTCGAACAGCGCGCCGCCGCCTGCGCGCGGGAGCGATTCCACCCCGACGCGGCCTACGGCGCCCTGGTCGCGCGACTTGAGACGCACGTGGGCGGCGCGGATCAATCGAAGAGGCCGTCGTAGCCGCGGCGTTCGAACACATCCAGCGCGGTGTGGGCGCTCGCGTTGAACACCCGGCGCCCATCCGCCTCGAAGGCCGCGCGCGCCGCCGCGTAGGCGGCTTCCTGCCGCGCGACATCCGGCACGCCGATCTGATCCCCGACCTGGTAATACTGGTTGCTGAAATGCAGCCCCCGGATCAGCTCGACGTTCTCTTCCGTGATCGTGATCTTCCCCGGCGGAAAGCGCTTCGGCAGTTCGCCGTAGTCGTGGTCCAGCCCGATGAGATACACCGGGTCGCAGCCCAGGTGATACGCGAGTTGCAGCATGATGTAGGTCACCGTGCTGCCGAGATGCACAATGGCCGCGAAATCACGGGAAAACTGGGGATAGAGATCTTCCCAGTAGTACAATTGCCCGCGCATCCGCGGCGCATTGAAGAAGAGGGTCCGCCGATCGGGCTTGAACGCGTAGGCGTTGTAGATCGCCGCCAGCTTCACCGGCCCGGAAACCCGGCCGACGTCGTGACGCCGTAGCTCCAGTTGCTCGATATCCTCAAAGACCAGGTAGGACGTGTGAAAGCCCCACTCCGGAAAAGCCTGGTAAATCCCGTTGCAGCCGATCGTGACCTCGCGCCGCAGCTTCGCCAGGTCCAGCGCCTGGAGGCTCGGCCCATTCGCGATGATGAAACACCGGCGGCCGCGCTGCTTGTTGCGCATGAGCGCCAGCCGCTGCTGGCTGCCGGGGATGTGGGTGAAGCGCGGCATACCCCACGGGCCCAGCTTGAGCCCCACCCGATCAAAGTAGCCGCGCCGCGCGCGCAGCAGCCGCCAGTACGCCAGGGGCAGCGCATATTTCGGGAACTTCGGCGTCCAGGCGATCATCCGGCGAACTGTCCCGCCGCCGTCCCGGCCCGCCGCCCCGGCTGTCCCTGCGCGCTCATACGATCAGGCGTCTCCCGGGCCTCAGCCCGCCGGTAGCTCCAGCGGTGTGGCGGACACCAGTATGCCGTCCTCGTCCGCGTAGATATAGTGTCCGGGGTGAAAGGTCACTCCCGCAAAACGCACCGGAACATTGTGCCGCCCCAGCCCCCGCTTCTCCGTCTTGCAGGGATGCGTGCCCAGCGCCTTCACCCCCAGATCCATCGCGGCGATATCGGCCGAATCGCGGATGCAACCGTTGATCAGCACGCCCGCCCAGCCATTCTTCACCGCGCTCGCGGCGATCATATCCCCGAGCATCGCCCGGCGCATCGATGCGCCGCCGTCCACCACAAGCACCTTGCCTTCGCCCGGCTCCGCCAGGCATTCCTTGACCTTGCTGTTGTCCTCGAAGGCCTTCACGGTCTCGATCACGCCGCAAAACCGCGAGCGGCCGCCGAAATCGCGAAAGGGCTGCTCCGCAATATCCACCTGCTCCGGAAACTGGTCGCACAAATCAGCCGTCTTGAATGCCATGAACGCTTCTCCCTGCATGGTTGCCGGTGGGAGTGTAGCAAGCCGGCGCGCGGCCGCTCAATGCGGACGGCGGGACAATCGTATATCAACCGTCCTTACGCCGGCAGCCGTCCAGCACTGGCATTCACATCAATCAATCAACACGCGCCAACGTGGCTTGGGCTTCCAGCCTGAGGCAACATGAGTGGTGTATTCGAGCGACCGATTGAAGCCTTGAATGCAGCTTCGGAATCCCAGGACGAATCAAGCATTTCGTTATTCGTTTAGAATCCAGAGAGACATTCCGGGCCTTTCCGTGAATTTCGTGGTCGGTATACTTTTTCTTGACCACGGATTACACCGATGACACGGATTGCAGCGACGCGCGAACCGGATGACGCCGGCCAGCCCGCCGCCCGATCAACCCCGCTACAATGCTGATGAGGAAGAACCCGAGCGGGCCGCCTCGGAAATCGCACGCAGCCGCCGGCAGGTCTCAATCACCGGAACGATCATCTATCCGTGTCATCAGTGTAATCCGTGGTCACAAATCCTGATCGCGGCCAGCGGCTGCTCTAAGAGCTTCGTGGCAATCCCCTCGCCGGTTGCGGCCAGCGGCTGCCCCCCACTCTTTGTGGCGCCCGATCCATCCCGCCGCATGCCACGCCACTTGACATATACCCCCTGGGGGTATATAATCCGATCAGACTAACCCCACGGATATCGCCCATGCACGACCCGGAAACCCAGAAAAAAATCGCACACCGGCTCCGCCGCATTGAGGGCCAGGTCGCCGGCATCCGCCGCATGGTGGAGGACGGCAAGTATTGCGTGGACATCCTCACGCAGATCTCCGCCGCCCAGTCCGCCCTGGCGCAGACCGGCAAGGTCGTGCTGGGCCAGCACATGGCCACGTGCGTCAAGGACACCTTCGAGGATGGCAACGAAGCGGATCGCGATCAGAAGATCGCGGAACTGCTGGATGTCTTCATCCGCTATGCCGGACCCGGCCTGCGCTAGCCCAACCCCTACAGGAAAGCGAGGTACTTGTGAGTAACTGCTGCCACCACGATCACCACGAAGGCGCTGCCGCCACGGACCCGGTCTGCGGCATGACGGTTAAGACCGAGAACGCGCGCCATACCGCCGAGCACGACGGCGCGACCTACTACTTCTGCTGCGATGGCTGCCGCAAGAAGTTCCAGGCGGCGCCGGGCAAATACCTCGACACCGCCCGGCGGGATGCCGATTCGGGGGACGGCGTGAAGGATCCCGTCTGCGGCATGGACGTTGACCCGGAAACCGCGAAACACCGCGCCGATCACGGAGGCGCCACGTATTACTTCTGCAGCGATGGCTGCCGCGTGAAGTTTGAGAAGGATCCGGACCACTACCTGAAGCCCGAAGCGCAAGACGCGCCCCCAGCTGACAAAAACGCGTTCTACACCTGCCCGATGCACCCGGAAGTGGAGCAACGGGGGCCGGGTTCCTGTCCGAAGTGCGGGATGGCGCTGGAACCGGCGGACGGCGGCGATGGCGCGGAGGACACGTCGGAACTGGATGATATGACACGGCGTTTCTGGATCAGCCTGGCGCTGACCGTGCCGATCTTCTGCATCGCCATGGGCGACATGCTCCCGCCGCTCCAACACGCCCTTTCCCACCCGGCGTGGAAGTGGGTGCAGCTGGCGCTCGCGACGCCTGTGGTGCTCTATGGCGGCGCCGTATTCTTCCAGCGCGGCTGGCAGTCCCTCGTCAACCGCCACCTCAACATGTTCACCCTGATTGCGCTCGGCACCGGCGTCGCCTACGCCTACAGCATCGTCGCCACGATCGTCCCCGGCCTGTTCCCCGAGGGTTTCCGCGGCCACAACGGCCAGGTCGCGCTGTATTTCGAATCCGCCGCCGTAATCATCACGCTCGTGCTGGTCGGGCAGGTGCTCGAACTCCGCGCGCGCCGCAAGACCGCCGGGGCCATCCGCGCATTGCTGGAACTCGCCCCCAAGACCGCACGCCGCATTCGCGAGGACGGCGCAGAAGAGGACGTTCCGATTGACGAGCTCCAGGAGGGCGATCGGCTCCGGGTCCGGCCGGGTGAGAGGGTGCCGGTGGACGGCGCGATCGAGGAGGGCGAAAGCAGCGTCGACGAGTCCATGATCACCGGCGAGCCGATGGCTGTGAAGAAAGGGGCGGGCGATGCCGTCACCGGCGGCACGGTCAACCAGAACGGTTCCTTCGTTATGCGCGCGGAGCGCGTGGGCGCGGACACGACGCTCTCGCAAATTGTGGACATGGTCCGCCAGGCCCAGCGGAGCCGCGCGCCCATCCAGAGAGTGGCCGACACCGTTGCGGGCTATTTCGTGCCCGCCGTGGTGCTCGTATCGATACTTTCCTTCATCGCCTGGATGATCTGGGGCCCCGAACCCGCCATCGCCTACGCCCTCGTCAACGCCATTGCCGTACTCATCATCGCCTGCCCCTGCGCGCTGGGGCTCGCCACGCCCATCTCCATCATGGTGGGCACGGGGCGTGGCGCCCAGGCCGGCGTGCTCCTGCGTGACGCCGAAGCGCTGGAGGCCATGGAGCGCGTGGATGTGCTCGTGGTGGACAAGACCGGCACCCTGACCGAGGGCAAGCCGCGCGTCGTCACGGTGGAAGCCGAGGACGGCTTTTCCGAGGAGGATGTGCTGCGCATCGCGGGTTCACTGGAGCGCGGCAGCGAACACCCGCTCGCCGCGGCCATCCTCGCGGCGGCGAAAGATCGCGGCGCCGCCCTCGCCGACCCGAAGGGCTTCGACGCGGTGACCGGCAAGGGCGTCACCGGCGCCGTGGACGGAAAACGCGTCCTGCTTGGCAACGCCAGCCTGCTGGAGGACAGCGGCGTGGACACGGGCCATCTTTCGGAGCGGGCCGAGGCGCGCCGCGAGAAGGCCGAGACCGTGGTGCTGCTCGCGGTGGACGGCCAGCCCGCGGGCCTTATCGGCATCGCGGACCCGATCAAGGAAAGCACGCCGGACGCCCTGAAAACCCTCCACGAGGCCGGTCTCCGCATCGTCATGCTCACCGGCGACAGCCAGACCACCGCCGAGGCCGTCGCGCGCGAACTGGGCATCGACGAAGTACACGCGGGCGTGATGCCGGATCAGAAACTGGAGCACGTGAAAGCGCTCCAGGAGGAAGGCTTCCGCGTCGCCATGGCCGGCGACGGCACGAACGACGCCCCCGCGCTGGCGCAGGCCCACGTGGGCATCGCTATGGGATCCGGCACGGATGTCGCCCTCGAAAGCGCGGGCATCACCCTCGTCAAGGGCGACCTCGCCGGGATCGCGCGCGCGCGCCACCTCAGCCGCGCCACCATGCGCAACATCCGCCAGAATCTGTTCTTCGCCTTCGCCTACAATGCTCTCGGCGTCCCCATCGCCGCCGGCGCGCTCTACCCCGTCTTCGGACTGCAGCTCAGCCCCATGATCGCCGCCGCCGCCATGAGCTTCAGCTCGGTGTCGGTGGTGGGCAATGCGCTGCGCCTGCGGCGGGTGGACTTGTAATGGTGCGGGGGTATTGTGTGACGCGTCGGGTTGCCCGTTAGGGGATAAAACGCTGCCCTGACTGTTGGCGCTCAACTGAAGGCCCGCACCCACAAGTCGCGACCGCCTTTGGCGGTGGATCAAGAGAGAATACGCAGCGATAAGGACCGACCGCTCCCCTCACCCACAAGCTGATGGCCGCTTGAAGCGGCCCGCTTGAGGGTGGCACCCGTGGGTCCTTTCCAATTCCTCCCGCCGATTCGGGGTGGCGGCACCGCATTCGCGGCCGGGCGTTTTTTTCGGCGAGAGGCAGTCCCCGTCACCGCCCGCGGTCGGCCACGCTCCGGCCTGAGTCTTTGTACGTATCCAGCAGCGCCGCGAGGCGCGCCACGATCTCGGGGTGCGCCTCGTACAGGTTGGTTGTTTCCGCCGGATCGTTTTCCAGGTCGTAGAGCTGGCCCTCGGGCCCGTCGTGGCCGCCTTCGGTCCAGCCGCCGCTGCCGCGCCCGTCGATATACTTCCATTGGCCCTGGCGAATCGCGAACATGCCGTGAATCGAGTGGTGCACGGTCGCCTCGCGGATCGGGGCCGTCCGCGCTTCCCCGCGCAGGGCCGGCAGGACGTTGTAGCTGTCGCGCGCGGCGCCCTCCGGCAGTTGCGCGCCGGTTATTGCGGCCACGGTCGCCATCAGATCCATGTGACCGATGACTTCGTCCGATACCGCGCCAGCGGGGATCTGGCCTGGCCACTGCGCGATGAAGGGAACCCGGTGGCCACCCTCCCAGATGTCGGCCTTCATGCCGCGGTAGATGTGGCTCGGGTTGTGGCCGTAGGCCAGCACGGTGCCGGGCTTGTTGGCCATGTTCTCGCCGTCGTTCTGCGCCGACCCGTTGTCGCTGGTGAAGATGACGAGCGTGTTGTCCAGCTGGCCGGCCGACTCCAGCGCGGCCAGCACCGCGCCGACAAATGCGTCCGTCTGGTGCACGAAATCCCCGTAGCGGTGCGCGCCGCTCGTCCCGATGAATTCGGGCGCGGGCGCCACCGGGTTGTGCGGCGAGGTCAACGGAAGATACAGGAAGAATGGCGCATCCGCGCGCCGGTTGAACGGCGCTTCGCCGGGTGCGGCCTGGATGAAGGCCACCGCCTTCTCCAGCAGGGCCGGCAGGACCTCGGTCAGGTCCCAGCCTTCCACCATTGGCCCCGGCGATCCAAACATGGCCTCGGGCTTGGGCCGGTCGGGCAGGCCGAGCAGGCGATCGTTCTCGATGAAGGCATAGGGCGGAAAGTTGGGCACATCGTCGCCGAAGTAATAGCCGAAGCCGCGCGTAGTCGGGCCATTCGCGATCGGCTTCGTGAAATCGATGGTGTCCCCCAGCGGCCCGCGCACTTTCACGTCCCACTGGCCCAGCGGGACGTGGTCGTTGGGCCGCGAACCGTCCTTCGTCGCCCAATCCCAACCCAGGTGCCACTTGCCGATGCACGCGGTGTCATACCCCGCCGCCGCCAGCATGCCGGGCAGCGTGGGCGTCTCCGGGTCGATGAGGGGCCCGTCCCAGGGCCAGAGCACGCTGCTCTTCAGGCGCGATCGCCAGGCATAGGTCCCCGTGAGCAACGCGTAGCGCGTGGGGGAACAGACCGCGCTCGGCGAATGCGCGTCGGTAAAGCGCATGCCCGCCGCAGCCATCGCATCCAGGTGCGGCGTGGGGATCTTCGAGTCCGGGTTGTAGCAGGCCACGTCGCCATAGCCCAGATCATCCGCGAGGATCACCACGATGTTGGGCATCGCCGAGTGGACGCCCATGCACGAGGCCGCCAGCACTATTGCGACAATGGTCTTCAGTGGTCTCATCGTATGCGCGCTCCTGCTGCTGCGGGGTCCCTGGCCTGTTTTCGATAGTATCATACCGCGCTTTGGGGCGGCGCGCGGGTGAATATGGTCCGCGTCTCGTCGGGAAAAGGGCGGTGCGATAATCAGGATATCAAGGGTAGTTCCACCCCGCCCCAATATTCGTGATGGGCAACGTGCTCACACGCTTGTCCAGCGGGTACGCCCGATCGCCCGGATACACCACCCACAGGTGCTCCAATTCCAGATCGGCCAGGGCGCTACTCATCGATTTGGTCATCCGCGGCGCATCGGCGTATTTCACCTCGATGGCCCAGTTCTTCCCATGCTCCTGCCAGAACAGGTCCACCTCGGCGCCCGCATGCGTTGCCCAGAAGTTCAACTCCACATTCCGCTTGCCGATGGCTCGCGCCGCGACCTCCAGCGCGAAGCCCTCCCAGGAAGCTCCCAACTTATTGTGGGACGCAAGATCGCGATCGCTGCGCACCGACATGAGCGTGTGCAGTAGACCGGTGTCCCTGATGTAGACCTTGGGCCGCTTTACCATGCGCTTACTCAGATTCACATGCCACGGATGGAGCGTGCGAATCATGAACGTGCCCTCCAGAATATCGATATAGCGTCGCACCAGCAGGTCGCTCACACCGAAAGAGCGGGAAAACTCCGCATAGTTGAGCACCTGCCCGTGATAGTGGCAAAGCATGGTCCAGAAGCGCCGAAGCGTGACGGCCGGTACCGTGATGCCGAGCTGGGGAATGTCACGCTCGAGAAAGCTGACGATGTACTGCTCCCGCCACGCATAGCTGTCGAAATCGTCCATCGCGCCATACGACGGCGGCAGCCCGCCCCGATGCCAGAGTGGACGCCAGTTTTCAACGCCGACATCGGTCAGGCGAAATCCACCCAGTTCGTGATAGGCGATTCGACCGGCAAGCGACTCCGACGACTGCCGGATGAGATCGCGCGAGGCGCTGCCCAGGATCAGGTAACGCTGGTCGGGTCGCGTATCAATCAAGTGCCGCAGCAGGGGAAAAAACTCCGGCAACCGCTGAATCTCGTCTATCACAATCAGACCGGACAAATCATCCAGAACGAGCTTCGGCTGCGAGAGCAGTGCAAGATCCGCTGGATTCTCCAGATCGAAGTAGTGGTCCGCCGAAAACTGCCTTGAAAGTGTGGTCTTACCCGACTGGCGCGGTCCGAGGATCGCGGTGGCAGGGAATTGCCGTAGGAGGTCCTTGAGATGCGCTATGTCTGTAGAGCGGGTTATCATGTCCCTATTTTAGCCAAAGTTCATAGAAATTACAAGGCATTACGACGTAATTTCAATGAACGATATAAAATTATTACTTTTGTAAATTATTTTCTTTTTTGGATGCCTGATTTTCATCATCATTGAAATTTCGGAGCAAGACTCCGAGATTTCAATGATAATCTAGCCTCAAGCCCGCACTCCGCAGCCTCCCAACGCATCGGGAAAGAATGCCTGCCAGGTCCCAACTACGGTATCCAGAACACCATAAGCGCCTGAACAACCGCCCCTTTTGTTGCCTCCAATCCGCCCTACTCCGCCCGGCAGGATGAAATACTGCGTATTCAAATTCAGCGAAATCACCTCACCGGGCGCCATCGGGATCGCGCCGGTCTCCGCAATCACGGCGGGTGCGCCGGGGTGGCCGACGCCTAACGTATCGCCGTCCATACGATGTCGTCATGGTCGCGGTTGCCCCCAGCGCCGCCGCCGTCGTCCTGCTGGTTGGGCCCCAGGCTATACAGGACAAATCCCTCTCCCTCGGCGCGATACCGGAGGGGGCCGCCGCCGAACGGATCGGCGAGCATGGCGGCGTCCATCGCAACCGCCACGGCTTCGAGGGCGCCGGGGTAGGCGCCGTGCGTGTGCTTGTGGTTGCGAAGCGCCACCGCGACATAGAAGCAATGGCGGCGCGCGACGATCATGTCGTACCCGCGGGCGATTAGCAGCACCGTCGGGGCTTGACTCCGCGCGCAAGTATAGAGAACGGGCCAGTTCCGGGTCTCCTCCGCCAGCGCATGCAGCGCGGCCTGGCGCGCCGCGCCGGGTTCCTGTTCGAACGCGGAGACGGCCCCTTCAATCAATTCGAGTGTCTTTATGTTGTTGATTGTCCAGAAGATCCGCGGCCGGGGCATCTCCTGCGCGATCATGAATCCGGCTTCCCCCGCCAGGCTGTCGGCAAAGGCCCCCGGACCGGCCGCCCGCTCCAGCAGGGTCCAGTAGCGCTCCCCCAGCGGCAGCGGGACATCCGTGGCATTGAAGACTTCCTCGGCGCTTCTCAACGCGCGCTCCAGTGCGAAGTGCCGGGCCATTTGAAGCATCAGCGTCGGGTCGCCTTCCAGCGTGCAGGCCACGTGCACGCCCGAATCGAGCCAGGCGCAGGCCGCCTCCAAATCACCGGAACGCGCCGCATCGATTGCCCTGGCCGCTACGTTATGCGCCAGCAATAGCACGTCCGAAGAAGCGGGCAAGAGTCCTTCGAGTTCGTAGTTCTCAAGCAACGTCGCCGGTTCAAGCGGACGGGCCTCCTCCACGAGCCGAAAGGCCTCGTCGAGCGCGGCGAACTTCTCGCGTACGCGCCGTTCAACCTCATCCGCCGGCGGCTCGGGGGTATCGCGGGCCCCGCGCCCCGCAAAGGCGGACGGCCCTTGTGTCAACGCGTCGTAGAGGGACCAGTCCCCGAGTTCCTCGTCAACCCCCGCCATCGAGCCCGCCGCCCGGCGGTAGATCCGCCCCGCGTCCTTCGCCGCCGGTGGACGATCCGGCTTAAACTCGTCCAACTCCAGCTTTCCGAAGCGCGCACGAAAGGCCTCTTTCCGCTTCTGGAGCTCCTGGGACGCGATCTGGTCCGCAACAAAGTACGCCGCCGCAATCGCGAGAATGAGCACGGCAAGCGCCCGAAGCGCGCGAACGAGCCAGTGCTTTCGCGGGGCCGGCGCGCCCTGCGAGGGTGGGTTCGGCATGGGATGGGTCCTCCGGATACGGCCTTCGGTAGTGGGAAGCCAGTATACCAGCGTGCTCCTCGGGGCTACACCCGTCGAGGGGGACTGGAGCCCGCGACGGCAATCACCCGGGCCGCGCAAGCGCTGATAATTGCGACGCAGCGCGGGGGCCTGTACCCCAAGATACGCGTCTTTCGACGGGTACAGCCACCCGCGAATCATCGGTTTTGCTAGCGCTTGCGCGGCCCGGGCGAACGTTGTCGCGGGAGGCAGTCCCCGTTGAAGTCCCCCGCCGGGCGCCGTACACTATACCCAACAGGCCCTTACCCCCAAGACCGGAGCGATCGAGCACGTCCATGTCCATTCCGCAGTTCCAAGGCACCGATAAGTACTACCTGGACCCCGAGCTGAAGGGGATCGTCAATATCGCCCTGACCATGGAGAAGCCGCTCCTCCTCACGGGCGAGGCGGGCACGGGCAAGACCCAGCTTGCCATGGAAGTGGCGCGCGCGCTGGGTATGGACACGGAGATCCTCCGCTGCAAATCCACGATCAAGGGCGAGGAGGCCTGCTACACGCAGGACACGGTGCTCCGCCTGAACGACGCGCGCTTTGGTCCCGGCGAATCCGGCCGCCACGTGGAGAGTTTTTACGACTACGTGATCTGGGGTCCCATCGGGCGGGCCTTTCGCGCGGACAAAAAGGTGGTGCTGCTGCTGGACGAGGTGGACAAGACCGAGTCCGATGTGCAGGACAACCTGCTCGACATCCTGGAGGAATGCCAGTTCACCATCCGCGAGGTGAACGACACCATCAAGGCGGCCATCCGCCCCGCGATCTTCATCACCTCCAACGCCAAGCGCGAGCTTTCCGATCCTTTCCTGCGCCGCTGCTACTGCCACCATATCGCATTCCCCTCGCGGGAGGACATGCGCGAAATCGTCAACCTCCACTACCCGCAGACCAGCCCGAAACTCCTGGAGGCCGCCATCAACATCTTCTACGAGCTCCGCGAGCGCGGCTTCGAGAAGCCCCCGGCGACGAGCGAGCTCCTGGACTGGATCGGCGCGCTCGAGGCCACGGGCCAGGTCCCGAATCCCGACATGCCCCCGCTTACCGGCGCCCTGCTCAAGCGCGCGGGCGACATCCTCCGCTACCGCGGCGGCGGCAGCCCCTCGCGCGGATCGCGCTACTGATGTGCGCGATACAAGCCAGCGCCAGTAGATCGATTACCGCGTCATTCCCGCGAAAGCGGGAATCCAGCGGGGTCCAGCGGCTGCCGCGATCGCGTTCCTGGATTCCCATTTTCATGGGAATGACGGGCTTTGTGAAATACGAAAGTCCATGCTGGCTTCCCGCAGCGATACGCCTTAAACCGTGGGCGTCCTTCCCGCGAACGCGGGAATCCAGTGGCTTCCAACGGCTATCGCGATCGCGTTCCTGGATTCCCATTTTCATGGGAATGACGGGCTTTGTGAAATACGAAAGTCCATGCTGGCTTCCCGCAACGATACGCCTTAAACCGTGGGCGTCATTCCCGCGAACGCGGGAATCCAGTGGCTTCCAACGGCTATCGCGATCGCGTTTCTGGATTCCCATTTTCATGGGAATGACGGGCTTTGTGAAATCCGAAGGTCTATGCTGGCTTCCCGCAACGATACGCCTTAAACCGTGGGCGTCATTCCCGCGAACGCGGGAATCCAGTGGCTTCCAACGGCTGCCGCGATCGCGTTTCTGGATTCCCATTTTCATGGGAATGACGGATGTCGCGAGGGGCCTCGCATGGCGACCAACCGGCGTTAGACCGACAGGTCGAACCCGGGGGACGCGCTACTGATGCTCACCGTCTCGCCAGACTACAGCAACGCCCTCTTTATGGACTTCGTCTACCTCCTGCGCGAGTATGGCGTGCCCGTGAGCCCGAGGGATCTGCTGGAGTTGAACGAGGGCCTGGAAAAAGGGCTCGCGAGCGATCTCGACAGCCTCTTTGTCTTTTCGCGCCTCGTGTTCGTGCGCCGGGTGGAGCATATGGACGCCTTCGAGCGCGCGTTCTGTCTCTATTTCTTCGACATCGACATTCCGCCTGTGGCCGAGGGCGACATGGCGCTCTTCAACACGAAGCAGTTCCAGAAGTGGCTCGCGCAGCAGATCGCCGAGGGCAAGATCCCGAAAAAGGCCATCTGGCACTACGATCCCGACGAACTGATGCAGAAGTTCTGGGACACCGTCCGCGAGCAGATGGAGGCGCACGCCGGCGGCAGCAAGTGGATCGGCCAGCGCGGCAACTCGCCCTTCGGGCACGGCGGCAATTCGGAGCGCGGCATCCGCGTCCACGGCAAGCCCGGCAACCGCAGCGCGCTCAAGGTCATCGGCGACCGCCGCTACGTGGAGTATTCCGACAAACAGCAGCTCCGCGCGGAGAACCTGCGCCAGGCCCTCGAAACCATGAAGCACATGAAGAACGAGGGCCCCCGCGATCGCCTGAACCTCGACGAGACCATCCGCCGCACCGCGCGCAACGGCGGCGACATCGACCTGTGCTTCGAGCGCGACCTGCGCGACAAGATCAGCGTGCTCCTCCTCATCGACAACGGCGGCTACTCCATGATGCCGTTCGTCGAGATCACCCGGCTCCTCTTCGCGAAACTGCACGAGCGCTTCGAGGACATCCAGACCTGCTACTTCCACAATACGATCTACGAGAACGTCTGGACGGACTTCCGCCGCCTCCGGACCTATCCCACCGAGCAGCTGCTCCAGCGGCGCAACGACACGCGCGTGGTCATTCTCGGCGACGCCTCCATGGCCCCCGAAGAGCTGGAGTCGTATGGCGGCGCCATCAGCAACTACAGCGGCGGCGTCCACCACAAGCCCAGCCTCTACTGGCTCAACCGCATCGCCGACCGCTTCCCCCACGCCTGCTGGCTGAATCCGCTGTCCAAAGATCTCTGGAAAGACACCTACGGCTACTACACCCTGAATCAGATCCGCGGGATCTTCCACATGGAGGACATGACCCTGGGGGGAATCAAGGGCATGGTGGAGTTTTTGAGCGAGAAGTGATTGGCAGTTGGCAGTTGACAGTTGACAGTTGACAGCTGACAGTTGACAGCTGACAGAGGGCCGTGTCCCGTCCTGATTGGTGACGCATTAGCGGAATGTAGCTGGCTTGATTTCTTGACGACACCAACCCGCGCCGCAACGGGAGAGCGGACCAATGGGAGCGCGGGCGGCCCGCCCGCATCGCGCCGAAGGCGCGAATCTGATACATGGCGGCAGCCCGGGCAGAATCGCCTCGCCAGTCCAATGTGCCGATCTTCAAAAAACGCTGTGCACCTACGGCGCCTTGTGGGCGGGGCTCCCTCATGCGGCGTGTCTTCGACCTGCGCTCCCCGTGTTGGGCGGCGGACACCTGCTATGCGCGGGGAGAATCCGCCGCGATGTCCATAATCGATGCCCACACGGATCCCGTGCTCGCCGTGTTCGCCAGGCACGCACACCGCATGGCGCTGCGCAACGACGCCAACTACAGCTTCATGATGAACAATCCGATCACCCGATGAACCGGACGCGGCGTGGCGTCAAGGGCATGTTGGGGTATCCGCGTGAGCAATAAATGCCGCCGCGGATGATCGGCGGGACATCGTCGCGCAGCCAATTCGGCTCGCGCCTGCTCGACAATCCCCCTCGACAAGAAGTAGTCATTCCTGACAACTCTGTGTTTGATTGGCGCTGGAATTGCATTGTGCGCCTCGAGGGAAAGATTCCGTAACGCCAGTCATGCCAACAACTAACCCAGCGCGCCGAGCATCGGAACATATCTTGCACGACATTATGTTTAATTCAAATCATTTCTACACAATAGAAAGGAGGAGAGAATCGTGAAATGCCATCACTGTGGGTTCACCCTGGCCGCATTGCTCTTTGCCGGCAGCGTTTCAGCGGCAACCATCTACGACAACGGGGGGCCGGACAACATTACCGGTCTCTATTCGGACGCGAGCGACTTGCCCGGCCCCGCCCAGTACACCGCCGACGACTTTGTGCTGAGCGCCGGAAACAATACCATTACAAGCGTCCATTGGTGGGGCGGGTGGGACGTTGCCGCGCCCGGCCCGGTAACCGACTTCATCATCACGATTTACGAACAGGAATCCGGCGCGCCGGCGGTTACGGCGCTGCACACCGTTAACGTGGGTATGGTTGCGGGCGTCGATACGGGAGTGGACACCCTGGCAGGCGGGTTCGACATTTACGAATACGGCGCGTTCATAGACCCGATAACCCTGACCGCGGGGGAAACCTACTTTCTCAGTATTACCAATCACTCCGGCGATTCGAGCGCGGACTGGTTCTGGGCGACCCATGAACGCCCGGGCGGAGACGGCTACTTCCGCAGCGATCCGTCCGGGCCGTGGTTTCAGGATGCGGTGGGGGTCGATGTGGCATTCTACCTGACGGATGACGTCGCGCCGCAACCCGTCCCGGTCCCGGCCGGCGTCGGTCTGCTGGGCATGGGCCTCGCCGGCCTCGCCCTGCGCTGGCGGAAACGCGCCGCCTGACGCGGGCGAACACACATCACCGATAGTACCCATGCCGCCACGTTCCCCGGACCGTGGCGGCGTAGGTTTGTTGACTGTCTGGACGTGTCGCGCGCGCTCCTGACTCCCACCGCTCTGCCGTCCTTGCGGCAAACCCGAAAATCGCTTATCATGGGGCGCTGCATTTACCCGTATCAGGAGAACGCGCCCCCATGAAAACGTTATTCGCCACCCTGCTGTGTCTCGCGGCGCTGCCCGCGACGGCGTCCACCCACTGGTTTAACGCCATCGACCTGAGCGACAGCCCCCGCGCCGTCGCGCCGGGAACGTACCAGGTCTGGGCGTGGGTCCCCGTAGCGAGCGGCGGCAGCCTCGCGGTGAACGGGCAGACGCTGGCCGTTCCGGCGGGCGATGAAAACGCGCAGTCCCGGAACAAGAATGGCTGGTACTGGGTCCGCGCGGGCGAGGCCGCGTGTCCCGACGGCCAGGCGTCCATCAAGCTGGGCGAGGGCGTGGCGGCGGTGGCGCTCTCCACGGCGGCGGACTTCGATCCGGCGATTGCCCAGGCCCGGCGGCGGGTGCTGGACCGGCCGGAGCCGGTGGTGGACGGGCGGGGTCAGCGCGCGCGCCACACGGATACGATTTTCACCATGCCGCCCTTCGAAACGGCGGCGGACTGGGAGGCCTACGCGGAGAAATTGCGCCTCCAGGTGCGCCTGAGCTCGGGGCTCTACCCGTGGCCGGAGAAGACGCCGCTGAACGCCGAGATCACCGGGACCATCACCCGCGAGGACTACAGCGTCTCGAAGGTGAAGTTTGAGGCCTACCCGGGCTTCTACGTGACCGGCAACCTCTACCGCCCCCTGGGCGATGGGCCGTTTCCGGGCATGATCTGCCCGCACGGCCATTGGGGAGAAGGGCGCCTGGAAGACAGCGAGCGCGGATCCATCCCGGCGCGCGGCATCACCCTCGCCCGCATGGGCATCGTCACCTTCATGTACGACATGATCGGGTATGTGGACAGCCTCCAGTTCGATCACAACTGGGGCGGGGAGCGGGAGAAGCTCTGGGGCGTGCATCCCTTCGCCCTCCAGCTCTGGTCCTCGGTGCGCGCGGTCGACTTCCTCCAGTCCCTGCCCGAGGTCATGCCCGATCGCATCGGGTGCACGGGCGCGTCCGGCGGGGGCACGCAGACCTTCGCGCTCACGGCGATCGACCCGCGCATCCGGGTTTCGGCGCCGGTCAACATGATTTCCTCCCGCATGCAGGGCGGCTGCCTCTGCGAGAACGCGCCGATCCTGCGCCTCTTCAATTCCAACATGGAAATCGGCGCGCTCACGGCGCCAAATCCCCTCCTGCTCGTGTCCGCCACGGGCGACTGGACGCGGGAGACGCCGCGCGTGGAGTACCCGGCAATCCGCAGCATTTTCGACCTCTACGGCGCGGGCGATCGCGTGAAGAACGTGCACGTGGACGCCCCGCACAACTACAACCTCGAAAGCCGCGAGGCCATGTACCGCTTCATGGGCCGCTGGCTGCTGAACGAGTCCGGCTGGGACGGCTTCACGGAGCCGCCGTATCAGATTGAGCCGAAAGAGGCCCTCCGCGTGTTCCCGGACCAGGAACGCAACACCGCCGAAGGCGAGGCGATCGTCGAGCGCGTCATCGAATCCATCGCCGCGCGGTGGGACGGCCTCCTCGCGGGCGCCGGTCACGATCCCGCGGCCTTTGCGGCGGCGCACCGCCAGGCCTTCGCGCAGGTCATGGGCACGGCCGTTCCCGACGCCGCCGATCTCGCCTGCGAGCGCTTCCGGATGGAGGAGCGCGGCGCCTACGTACAGGAAAACTGGGTCCTCGGACGCCGCGGCGAGGGTGACGCCATCCCGGCGCTGTTCTTCCGGGGCGTGGGCCCCGCGCCGCAGGATGCCGTCTTGCTCGTCAGCGGAGGCGGCAAGGAATCCTTCCTCGATCCGGCCACCGGCCTGCCCGGCGCGCTGGTTCAAGGGCTGATCGACGCCGGCCACGCCGTGCTGTGCATCGACCCGTTCCTGACCGGCGAGCAGCGCGGCGTGACGGAACACGTCCAGCGCCTGCGCGCCGGCGGCTTCATGGACACCTTCCAGCCGACCGACACGGGCTACCGGGTGCAGGACGTGATCACGGCGGCGGCCTTCCTCCGCGCGCGCCGCGACCTGACCGGCAGCGTGACCGTCGCGGGCCTCGATTCCGCCGGCCTGTGGACATTGCTGGCGAGCGCGGTCGACGGGCAGATGACAAAGACCTACGCCGACCTCGGCGGCTTCGATCCGGAAAGCGACCAGGCCTGGGTGGAACAGCACTATCTGCCCTGCATTCGGAGTGTGAGGGATGTGAAAACGGCTTCCGCACTCATCGCGCCGGCGCCGCTCTTCGTGGCCACCGAGAGCGCCACCGCGCCCAGGGGGATGATTGGGGCGGTGGGAGTCGCCTCGGCATCGGGCGACGCCGCGCTGCTGAGCCTGTTGAAGTAGACCCTGGCTGGCCCTCAACCGATCACAGGGACGGCAGCGTCGGCAGGGACATCAGGGACAGCAGGGACGGCAGAGACGCTGTGGGATGTCCCTGTAGTCTCTGTAGTCTCTGTAGTCCCTGAACACCCCGTTGGCTCAGCCCGGATTATCGCATGACCACACCCACCGACACCCTGATTCACATCACCGACCTCCATTTCTGGGAAGTCGTGAAAAATCCCTTCGCCCTGTTGAACAAGCGCTTTCTCGGCAACGCCAACGTAATCTACCGCCGCAGGAAGGAATTCCACATGCGGCAGGCGGAGCCCTACGCGGATCACCTGGCCAGCCTGGGCATTTCCGAATGCCTCATCGGGGGCGACTTCACCTCGACCGCCACCCACGCCGAGTATCGCATGGGGCGCGCGTTTGTCGATGGCCTGACGCGCCGGGGCCTCAATGTCCACCTGATGCCCGGCAATCACGACGTCTACACCTTCGAATCCGTGCGCGCGCGGCGCTTCGAACACTACTTCGCCGGCCTCGCGCCGGACGCCGGCTACCCCTGCGCCCTGGCGCTTCCGGGCGGCACACCGCTCATCCTTACGCCCACCGTCTGCCCCAATTATTTTTCCTCGGCGGGACGGATAACCCGGGCCGAGGCCGAGGCCACGGGCGCACTCGTGGAGGCGGCCCCGCCCGGCCCGGTTTTCGTCGCGGGGCACTACCCGATTCTCCACCGTACGGCGAGCTACACCAGCCCCCGCTCGCGGCAACTTCGCAATGCCGAAGCGTTGCGCACGGCCCTCGGTGAAACCGGCCGAGACATCCTGTACATCGCGGGGCACGTGCACCGGTTCAGCTTTACCCGCGACGCGCGCTATCCCACCCTGCGCCACCTCACGACCGGAGCCTTCTTTCTCCAGCGTCCGGGCGACGCCTGCCAGGGCGCCTTCAGCACCGTAAGCGCGCGGGCGGATGGCTTCCAGGTGGACTGGCACAGTTTCGACGGCGCCTGGAGCGCCACGCGGGTGGATGTCGCGGCGGATGGGGCCAATTAACCGCGCGCGCGGGCCGGCCCGGTTGCAACCCGTTTCGGGCCGGTGCTAGCATACGTGCGTGGCGAAAAAGAGACTGAGAAAGCCGCCCCGCCCGAAACTCCGAACGTGGTTTCCCAAACGGGGGCCCACCTGGCTCAAACTGGAGCCCGCCGGACTCGCTTTGGTGGGCGGCCTGTTTTTCGCCACGTGCGCCATGGTATTCTATCTAATCCGGCTGTTGAGCGGCGCGGTGATGGGTATCGATGAAATACTGATCAGGGTCGCCTTGACTTTTTTTCTGGGCTACACCGGCGCCGGTTTTTTCGTATGGTATCTGCTTCACCTGGCCGAGCTTGAACTGGACCGCGGCAAAGCCCCGGCCGGCCCGGAGCACCTGACGGGCCATGCGCCCGCCGCCGCCGGAACCGCCCCGGAATCGGACGCCCCCGCCGAGCCCGCGGAACCACAAGAATTTCAGGAAAACGAGGAACAATCATGACACGTTACCTTCTCGCCCTCCTCCTCGCCGCGCCCGCGCTGGCCCAGGCGCCCAATCTTGAACGCATGGACGTGGTGCAGCGCTCGCTTCCCGACGGGCCGGTCGCCCTGGTGGATGGCGCTCCCATTACCCGCGGCGATTTTCTGTTTCTCTACCAGAGCCAGTGCATGATCCTGGCGTCGCAGGGAAAGAAGCTGGATGACACCACCCGGATCAAGGCGGGCATCACCACCCTGGCGGAACTGGTGCAGCGCGAGATCCTCAACCAGCTGGGCGAGCGGCGCAAGCTGGATATCTCCCAGAAGAAAGTCAACGACGCCTACGCGGAGCAGATGAAGACCCTGATCGAGCGCTTCAGCACCGACGAATTCACGCCGACCGAGAACGACCTGCTGGAGCGTTCCGGCCAGACGAAGGAGGATGCCCTGCGCGATATTCGCAAGGCCCTTATGGTGGATCTGGCCAGCGACGCGCTCGCCGACGAGAAAAAGGTCACCGTGAGCGACGCCGAGGCCCGCGATTTCTACAACAAGTACCAGGAGCGCTTCCAGCGCCCCGGAATGCTCCACCTCAAGCAAATCTATGTGCGCCCCGGCAAGGACCCCGCCACCGCCACGGAGAAGGACTGGGCGGACGCGGAGAAGAAAGTCCGCAATGCGGCCGCGCGCTTCCAGGTGGGCGACACCTTCGAGGCGGTCGCGCGATCCATGTCCGACGGCAAGGACCGGGAGCAGGGCGGCGACATGGAAATGCGCCCCGCGAGCAACCTTCCCCCCGTCTATGTCGAACGTTCGAAATCCATGAAGGAGGGCGAAACGTCCGAGCCCTTCAGGAGCGAGTTCGGGTGGCACATCATCCGGCTCATGGCGCGCGAGAGCGAGGCGGACATCCCCTTTGAGAAGGCGCGCGACGGGATCAAGCGGCAGCTCCGCGAAATCAAGAAGCTCGCGGTTGTGGAAGACTACTGCCGCCCGATCATGGCCGACGCCGGGCGCGTCCAAATCTTCCTGGACCTGAAGATCCCCGAGGACGCCGCCGCCAACACGCGCTGATCGGCCCGCGCCACGGCCACGGCGCGCAACAACCCGGGAGGACCATTCCCACGTGAGCATCATCCCGACCCTGGCCCTCCTGGGCGCGAGCCTGCTCTGCGGGAGCGCGCCGGGTACGTATGCCTGGCCCCTCGCCCTGGAACCCCAGCTGACTTCCAGTTTCTGCGAGTACCGGCCCGGGCGCTTTCACGCGGGCATCGACCTGCGCACCAACGGCGTCGGGCGGGACGTATTCGCGGCGGGTGACGGATACATCAGCCGTGTTCGCTGCTCGCCGTACGGGTACGGCAAGGCCGTCTACCTGCAATTGAACGACGGCAACTCGGCGGTCTACGCGCACCTTTCCGGTTTCTACCCGGAACTGGAAGAGTTCGTCCGCCGGGAGCAGCACGGCCGCAAGAGCTACACCGTCGATATCCACCTCCAGGCGGGCCAGTTTCCGATCCGCAAGGGCCAGCTTATTGCGAAGAGCGGCCAGACCGGCATCGGGGCGCCGCACCTCCATTTCGAAATGCGCGACACCTCCGGGGATCCGGTCAACCCGCGCCTCCTCGGCTTTGACTGGCCCGATTCGACGCCGCCGCGGATCGACAAGGTGCTCGTGGCGGCAAAGGGCCTGGACGGCCGCGTCAACGGCGACATCGTTCCCATGGTGCTGGACGCGACCCGTGACGAGAGCGGCCGCCTCCGCACCACGCCCATCTACGTGGAAGGGCTTATTGGGGTTGGCGCGGACGTCACCGACCCCGGCGCGGGCGGGTACAACCTGGGCGTGCACCGCCTCCGCCTGCTCGCGGGCGACA
Source organism: Candidatus Hydrogenedentota bacterium (assembly GCA_019637335.1). Classification (NCBI taxonomy): domain Bacteria; kingdom Pseudomonadati; phylum Candidatus Hydrogenedentota; species Candidatus Hydrogenedentota bacterium. The sequence goes on from JAHBVV010000020.1 coordinate 46,309, forward strand.
CCGAAGTGTTCCGCGTGCAGCATGATCGGATGAGCTACGGCAACCACCGCAACGGCGCGGTTTCCTACCATCCGTACATGCGTGACCAGGGCCGCTTTCTGGTGCTCTGGCGCTGGCCGGGCAACACCTTTTCAAGCTACCAGCACAGCCGGGGAGATGGCTGGCTGGCCGTGACGCCGGACCTGCGGGAACTCACGGTGGAAGCAACCGACTTCCACGAGAACGCCACCACCGTAACGATCCCGATCGTTCCCGGCGCCCCGCCCAGCCTGCCCGCCGAACGCTATGTCGGCAGTATCGACGTATGGGGCCCGGAGCTGATCGTTTCGCAGCAGTTGCCCCCGGGCGCCTCGGGCGCGCCCCGCCTCCACACCGGCGGCGGCCCCGACCTGCCCTTCGCGCCCTTCGGGGATGGCCTGTTCCGCGCCGCCTTTCAGCCCTCCGCCAGCGGCCGCTACACGCTGAACGCGGTCCACGACGCACTGCCGGACGCGCCGCGCGAAGTCGCGGCCTTTGTCCAGGGCCAGCGCCGCACCACCGTCACGATGGGCGATGTGGAGCTGTCCGCGCGCCCCAACAGCGGCTATGGCGTGCTCTTCCTCCGCGCCTGGAAGCATGCCGCGCCGCCGGCGCACCCGCTGCCCGCGCGGAGCGACGCCTACCAGATCTGGCCGACCGGCGCGCCCATCTTTGACGCCGTCCAGGTCTCGATTCCGCTCTCGGAGGGCGCGCGCTATGCCCCCAACGTGCACGTGTACCGCCACCGGGGCGCTTCCTGGTCGCGCGAGGATACAACCCACCGAAACGGACGCCTGGAATTCGAAATGACGTCGCCGGGGATCTTCATGGCGATGGAGGACGCCGCGCGCCCGAACTTCGCCAACGTCACGCCGCCGGAGGGCTATGCCGCGCAGACGCGCCGTCCCGAGATTCGAGCGAACGTCTCGGACACGGGCAGCGGGATCGCCGGTTTCTCGATTACCTGTGGCGGGCAATGGCTCCTTTCGGCCTACGACCCCGAACGCGATCTCCTGTATTGGGAACAGGACGCCGACCTCCCGCCGGGGCCGCTGGAACTGGTGTTCACCCTGACCGACGCCGCCGGAAACACCGCGCGGTACACCCGCAACATCACCGTGCCGTGAGGGCGGACGGGCGCTCGACGCGGGCGGCGCGAATGCGGTAAGATCCGCGTTCGAACCGGCAGAGGAGCGTGTGATTCCATGAGCAACAATCCCCGAAAAATCTATCTCTGCGGCCCGATCATGGACGTGAGCGGCGGCGAAAGCACGGAATGGCGCAGCCGCGCGAAGGAGCGCCTCTCGGGCAAATTCGTCGTGCTGGATCCGATGCGCCGCAACTTCCGCGACCGCGAGATTGACAGCGCCAACGAGATCGTGGATTTCGACCTGCAAGACGTGCGCGACGCGGACATCCTGCTCGTCAACTACACCAAGGCCTCCATAGGGACCTCCATGGAGGTCTTCTACGCATCCCACGACCTCGGCAAGTTCGTCATCGCGTTCAGCCCCTTCGCCTTTCAGGACATGTCGCCCTGGATGGTGAAACATTGCACGAAAATCCTGCCGGATCTGGGCGAAGCGCTGGGTTATATCGACCGGCACTTCTAATCGGACGCCCGATCAGCGGCAAGCTCCCGCCCTTCCGTATCGCGGGAGCGCCGGCATGGCCGGCTTCGCCGCCGTGGACAGTTGGGACGGCTACCCCGCGTCTTTCGCGGAATGCACGCCGTCCCGCGACTCACGCCCGTCATGATCGAGACACGCTTTTTCGCCGGTGGGCGCTCTGCCCCGCTGAAGGTTTGCCGGCGGGGAAAGCGCGCGGCCACGGAGGATCCGCGGCCGCGCGCCTGGTTTTCCGGAAGCGCTGTGTTGGGTTACACGCCGAGTTCGTGGCGGATAACGCGCAGTCCGAAGGTGCCCGTCAGGGCCTTGATGCTCTTGCCATCGTCGTCGCCCGTGTCCCGGATATCCTTCTTGATGCGCGCAATTTCCTTCTTCAGTTCTTCCAGCGCCGTCTCCTTGGCCCGCAATTCGCCCAGCGCCTTCTTCACCTTGGGATTGGCCAGGAAGGAATCCTTGTCCCCCTTGAAGCTTTCCCAGCCCTTCAGGATTTTCTTGGTCATGGTGTCGATTTCTTTGCGCATCTTCTCCGCCTTCTTCTTCTGCGCCTCCAGCATCTCCTCGCTCTTCGCCCACACCTCCTTCTCGCCCCGCTTCATCACCTTGCCGTGGCTGTCGCGGTCCGATCCGTCCGTTTCGCGCGCCGTGGCGCTGGGCCCGGGCATCCCGACGACAGAGACCTTCTTGTAGCCGCGCTTCTTGAGTTCGTCCCACACTTTCTTGGCGAAGGCGTCGTCCTGCTTGTCCTTCTCGGGGCCGCCCGAGGCCGTGAAGCAGCCGCTGAGGGTGATCTTGCCGCTGTAGTCCTTCGCGATGCGCTTGGACTTGTCCTTGTTTTTGGTCAGGAGGTCACAGATCTGGGCGGGCTTCTTTCCGGCCAGTTCCACGCCGATGACGCGGCCGGGCTTGATCTTCGGCGCGCCGTGCGCGCAGAGCAGAATGTTGCCCGTGATGCCGCCCAGGTCCATCGAGTCTTCGTCCTGGACCTTCGTCTTGAACTTGTCGCCCTGGGCCTTCGCGGCGCCGTCGATGATCTTGTCACCCTTGTCCAGGTTGACCACGGCGGCGGAGGATTTCTTGAGCTGGGCCTTCAGGCCGAGGTAGTTTTTCACCAGGACCGACATCGCCTCGAACTTGGCATCGACCTTGTCGTGTATGACGAGGACCAGATCATTCTTCACCACGCCGGCCATGAAGTAGGGGTCCTTCAGGTTCTTGTTGGCCTCGTGGTACTTCTTCATCTTCAGGGCGTCGGATGTCTTGACGGGCACGCCCTGCACCCCCTTCTCGCCGAATTCCTCCAGGTCGTACGTGATGGCCTTCATTACATTGCCGATATTGAACTTGCTGAAGTCGATGTTCTTCTTCTCCCCATAGATGATGGGACTGAGTTTGGCCGGCATGACGAACCCTCCTCTGCGCGTGGCGCGACTGTTGCCTTGAACCCACAAAATCTGCCACTGGATAGTAGCACGGGCGGATGCTCCCGGAGGTAGTCATTTTCTTGTGCCTGGCCCCGTACAAAGAACTTGACAATCCAATGAGAATGTATTATCGTTATCGGCAGAGTCTGGCGCAGGAGTCAATTCAGATGCGTAAACGTATACAGCGATGGATACCCGCGGGCCGAGCCACGGCCTGTTGGGCGGTGTTTGCCGCCTACGGGATCGCTGTGTTACTTGCCGCGCTGCATCCCGCGACCCACCATGGCGGGCATCCCGCCGACACAGAGGCCACGGCGCATACGATCGTGCTGTTGACATCGCTCGACGGCGATCATGATCACGGCTGTGACACCGCGGTTACCTGTGCCGCTTGTGCGGCAATGAAGCGCACGGCGGGAGCCTTTGAGGCTGTTCTGGCCGTTGATCGTTGCCGTCCCGCCCACCGGCCCATGCCGGTCATCCAGCCGCCGCTTTCGCAGTGGCGCCCCCTCCACATCGCGCAACGCGCGCCTCCCCGGGACGTCTGACGGGCCGATCCTGGCCCTGTCAGGTCAATTTCCCCCTTCCCGCATTCCCACGCTCCACGTGCGCCGGTTCGCGCGCGTCTGGATTGGGAACCGCATCCGGTAGAGTCTTTTCACCCGGGAGAGGTATGGATCATGGAGATCATCATACGCCGCCGTGACATTTATGTTGTCACTATTGCATCGAGCCTTTTTTTCAGCTGGGTGGCATACGCCACCTACGACAACAAGGACGCGCGCGATCGCCTGCGTGAGCTGGGGCGCGGGCATATAGACGAGTGGTTCGCGACGGAACCGGAGGGCACGCGGCGCGAGGACTACGAGTACCTGGCCATTGTCGACATGGTGCGCCCCTATGAGCTTTTCGGCCCGGCTTACGGCGTGGTTCACGTTTACCTTCGCGACAAGGGCGACGTGGATTGCAAGACGTTCCAAGGGGTCGAGTACTACTACCGCATGGAAAACGGGGCATGGGTTCTCGAGGACAGCGCGGGGTGCGGCGCGAAGGAACACCATGTTCGCGCGTTTCAGCATTACCTCGCGGATGGCATGTCCGTGGAGGATCACGTTTTCGACAAGGCGATTGGCATTGACTTCGATGTCGCAAAGGCCGAGGCTCATCTGAAAGCCCGAGACGCGGGGGAGAATCCGTTCATTGCTTCGCACCGGCACGATCACGGGCACGATCACGGACATGCTCACGGGCACGGGCACGGGCACGGGCACGGGCACGGGCACGGGCACGGGCACGGGCACGGGCACGATCACGCACGTAGCCACAGCGATCATGACGCGAAGGCCGGCGCGGCGGATCCTTCGGCGGGGTCGTTCGCCGGCGGCGAGCGGCACGATCCCCCCAGCAGCCCAATCCAACGCCGCAACAGCGGACAATACGCCGGGGCGGTGAATGGGGAGGTGGCCGAATGAGCGCGCACGCGGAGAAGGTAATCGAAGTCAGCGATCTGGTGGTCGAGTACAAGACGGACGGCGGGAAGCTTATACGCGCGGTGGACGGGCTGAACCTGTCCGTTCGGCGCGGCGAGGTGGTGGGATTCATCGGGCCGAATGGGGCGGGCAAGTCGACCTGCATCAAGGTGCTCATGGGGTTCCGCACGCCGACGCGGGGAACGGTCCGGGTGATGGGTCTGCCCGCGGGCGATATGCGGGGCCGGCGCCAGGTTGGGTTTCTTCCGGAGGTGGCGCTGTACTACCCGTTCCTGACGGCGCGCGAGACGCTTCGGATGTTTGCGAAGTTACGCGAAATTCCGCGCGCGCGCCGGGAAGCCGTGATCGACGAGCTGCTTGCGAAGGTGAAGCTCAGCGGGCGCGATCGCGAGCCGGTGCGCGGCTTTTCGAAGGGGATGCTGCAGCGGGTTGGGATTGCGCAGGCGATCATGGGCGATCCCGATTTGCTGATTCTGGACGAAGTGACCTCGGGCCTCGATCCCGTGGCGCGCTACGATGTCCGGCGCATTCTGATGGACTTCAAGGCGAAAGGGAAGACGGTGTTCTTTTCTTCGCACGAGCTGTCGGAAGTCACCATGCTCTGCGATCGCGTGATCCTCATCGATGAGGGCCGCGTGCTTGTTGAGGACCAGCTGGCCGCGCTCTCCGGGGCGATGCGCCGCCACATCGTGAAGGTTGACGGCCTTCACTCGCCGCCGGAACTGCCGGCGGATGTGTTCATCCATGCCGTGAGCAACGGGCAGACGACGTTCTCGGCGGAGAACGGCGAGGCCCGGGACGCGCTCCTGGCGATGCTGGAGGTGGATGGTCTGGTTCCGCAGGCGGCGTACGAGGAGCCGGGATCGCTTGAGGATTACTTCGTACACAGTATTGGGCACAAAGTCAGCTAACCCCGTTTCGGTACCCGGGCCCGCGCCCCGGTGGAGATAGAAAACCATGGAAAAAGTATTGGGCATTGCCCAGGTCACCATCATTGAGTCGTTCCGGCGGAAGGACCCCTATGTACTGCTTATTCTTGCCGCCCTGATCATCTTCGGCGCGGGCCTTTTCAGCCGCTTCGGCACCGAAGGCCTCGGCAAGTTCGTGAAGGATGTGGGGTATACCGTCACCGGAATGCTCTCGGTCCTCATATGCGTCGTGACGGCGGCGCGCCAGCTCCCCAATGAAATCCAGAACAGGACGCTCTACCCATTGTTGGCGAAGCCCGTCTCGCGGTTCCAGGTGTTCCTGGGCAAGTATCTCGGGGTGGGCGTCATGGCGTCCGCCGTCGTGCTGCTGTTCTCGCTGGAACTCTATTTCCTGTTTCGGGTGCTGGGGATTCCGGTAAACGGCGTGTTCTTTCAGGCCGTCTACCTGCGCGTGCTGGCGATGTGGATCATCGCCGGGATGACGCTCAGCCTATCCGTATACATGACCCAGAGCGGAAATGTTACGGTGTCGCTGCTTCTCGCGCTGGCGATGCAGACCTTCGCCAACACCCTCATCACCGTCCGGACCGACCTGCAAGGCTGGGGCCTGTGGCTGGTGGACGCGCTCTACTGGATTCTTCCGCACCTCGAGCTCTTCGACCTGACGAAGCGTGAAGTACACAACTTTCCGGCGGCGCCGTTGTGGGTGCTCGGAGCGCTGACCGTGTACGCGGCCCTGTACTCCGGCGTGTTCATGGCCGCCGGCATGCAGCGCTTCCGCGCGCTCAACCTTTGAGGAGCACACCATGAAGCCGAAACTTCTCACCGGCGCGATCGCGGCTGCCGCCCTGCTCGGGCTGATGGGCATGGTGCCGAATGCCGTGCGCGACGCCGTGGTGGTGCGCGAGGCGACCTACCAGCCCAGCGAAATCGACGCGGCGCGCGAATCGATCGCGCTGTCGCTCATGGGACAACTCCAGATGTCGATCGCGGATCTGATGTGGTTGAAGAGCATGGAGTACCTGCACCGGGGATCGCTGCAGCGTATGCCGACACGGGGCGAGGAAGAATTAGGTTTCATGAAGCGGGATTCATCCAACACGGCGGTGGGGCTGGGTCATACGGAGGGGGTGAATCTGGTGCTTGATCGGGAGCGGGACTGGCGCGGGCTCATCGGGGAAATTGAGCGGAATATCGCGTGCTACTCCGAGGAACACATACACGACGATCCGGTCGAGTTAATTCCATGGTACCAGATGGCGGTAAAGCTGAACCCCAAATTGGAGCGCCTTTACACCATGGGCGCCTTCTTCTTGTCGGACTTCGCACGGGAGCCGGCGGAGGCGCGCGAAATGCTGGTCGCGGGGCTTCAGGCAAATCCGAACAGTTTCGAGGTGAAGGCCGCGCTGGGCCGCTTGCTGTTTGAATATGCGGACCGGTTGGAGGAATTGGAGGATGAGCACCATGCACCCGGTGAATACGAGCCATACATGCCGGAAAGCAGGGAAGAGGCGTTTGCGATGGCGGTGGAGTTGCTTCGCGAGGCCGTGGACGATGCATTGCGATTGAAACTGGCGCTGCGCGATCGCCAGGAGGCCTTTGACGAGTTTCAGAAACAGATTCACGGCGAGTCGTACGTCTTCCTGTCGAAATCCCTTGCCGAACTTGGCGACTACGAGCAGGCCGTGGCCGTCTGCGACGAGGGCTGGGAATTCTCGAAGTTTCACTTAATACGGGTTCAGCGCCGCGTCGCCGAGCGCCTGCAGACCGGCGAGGTGAGGCCGGACGAAGGAAATCAGGACCGAACCGAATGACGGTATTGGATACCATGACAGCCGGGCCGCGAAACCGGGCGAATCCCGATGCAACCCGATTCCCGCTCATGCCGGGCGCGCGTACCGCCTTGTCCGCGCTTCTCGTGCTCGCCTTTGCGGTCCGGCTGGCCAGTATGTTCCCCGGCGCGCCCACCCCGCACTGGCACGGGGCGGTGTTTGTCGTGGCGCCGGGCGGCGCGTATCCGCATCCGTACGGATCACAAGGGTGTGAAAACCCGGCGCGGGACGGCGACGAATCGGGTGGCGAGCCGGCTGTGTTTGCGTACTTCTGCGGCCTGCACGCGCCCGTTGAGCCAGGCGCGCTGGCGGTTCCTGGCTGTGGCGCGCCGACCGCCAGGGGCGAGGAGATATGGAGCGGGGGCGCCGCTTTCGGGTCCCTTGTGCCGGAAGCCAGTGAGCCACGCGCGCCGCCCGCGCGGTTGGAGGCGCGCGGCCGGGCCCCCGAACCCCGCGGAACGAATGAATTCATCCGAAATCAAGCATGAAAAGGAAAACCACCATGAAGAAGTTGAACCGCAACGGTTTCACCCTGATAGAGCTTCTTGTTGTTATCGCCATTATCGGCATTCTTGCCGCCATTCTCCTGCCGGCGCTTGCGCGGGCGCGCGAGGCGGCCCGCCGGGCCAGTTGCCAGAATAATCTGAAGCAGCTGGGCCTGGTGTTCAAGATGTACGCCAATGAATCCCGCGGGGAGCGCTACCCGCAGATGAAGGTGCTTAACTGTGACAATGAAATTCAGCCCTGGAACGCGGTGTTCGAGCCGTCGCTCGTGTATCCGGAATACCTGACCGACTGGAACGTTCTGATATGCCCGAGCAATGCGGGCGGCGGCACGGCCCTGGAGCACTGGGACGAGGGCAAAACCCCAAGCCCGCTTTGGGAAGAGATTCCCGGGTTCAGTTTCAATGGCGTGGTCGAACCTTGCGAGGTGAACACGGAGCCCTACTACTACTACGGCTACGCGCTGACGGACAGCATGTTTCGCGTGGAAGAGGACTTCGAGAACTTTGAACTGGCCGTTGAGGCGCTGTACGAGTACATCGAAGACGGGAACATAAACGCGGTGGACCAGGACTGGCCCATGGTGGATGAAGACGGGAACCCGGTTCCCGTCGGCGGCCTCCGATCCGTGTTTCGCCTCCGTGAAGGCATCGAGCGCTTCTTCATCACCGATATCAACAATCCCGGCGCGAGCGCGCGGGCGCAGTCCGAGATCGTCGTGATGCACGACGCGGTATCCGAGGAGCCGACGCACTTCAACCACGTGCCGGGCGGCGCCAACGTGCTCTACATGGATGGGCACGTGGCGTTTATCAAGTACACCAGCGAAACCGGGGAATTCCCGGCCAACGAGGCCGGCTTCATTCTCCATGAAGCCGGCGAGGGTGGCCACCACCACCCGTAATCCGATCTGCGCTCCTCTCCAGGAAGCCGGAAGCACCGGCGGGCCGCACCTGCTCCGCGGCCCGCCGGAGCAACTTGGCGCAGGGGCGGAGCGAGACGAAAATAGGGCGGAGCAGCACGACAATAAGACGGACAATGGGCTTCCGGATTGGAAATTCCTTGATATCGGGATTTTTCCAACAGCTGGCGCGGCGCGCCGAGCGCGGCCCGTGAACTCCTCCCTATACCGGGCGCCCGCAAGATTGCGGCCCGCTCTGGATCGTATCATGAGTGTTGCGAAACCTTGCTATCTCGCCGGTTTGCCGTGGGTGGATTGCGCCTTGACAGCCTTGACCGGGTCCTTCGCGCTGGCGCTTATCGCTGGAGAGTGGCTTGGCATGCCCCCCGCTGCCGGTATCGCCTTGGCGGTTGGGGGCTACCTGTCGGGTTCCTGGCGCGCCGCCATCGAGACATTTCCGGGCCTGTTGAGGGGAAAGGCCGACATCGAACTCTTGATGATCCTGGCGGCTGCCGGAGCGGCGGCCATCGGCCACTACGACGAGGGTATCGTTCTGCTGTTTCTTTTCTCACTCTCCCACGTGATCGAGGATATTGCGCAGGAGAAATCCCGGCGCGCCATCACGAGCATTTTGAGGGAGCGGCCGTCGCACGCCACGGTGCTTCGCCCCGAAGGGGTGGCCCTGACACCGATCGAGGAGATTGATCGGGGCGACATTCTGCGCCTTCACCCCGGGGAGATCGCGCCTGTGGACGGGGTCGTGCGCGAGGGCGAAACCACAATGGACGAGTCCACCCTCACAGGCGAGTTCGTTCCCATTTCCAAGCGGGGCGGGGATCGGGTGATGGCTGGCGCGGTGAACCGGAACGGCTCGATTGACGTTACGGTCACGGAACCCGCGGCCAAGAGCACGCTCGCCCGAATCGTACAATGCGCCGAGAGGGCGCAGGAAAGAAAATCCCGGTTTCAGAGCACCATTGAACGCCTGGAGAACCGCTATGCCGCGGGCGTGCTCGCCGGCGTCACGCTCTACATTCTTGTTCTCTGGTTCGCCGGGTTCCCCGGGCCAGACGCCTTCTACCGGGGAATCGTGCTACTGGTGGTTGCGTCGCCGTGCGCGCTTGTGCTTTCAACGCCCGCCGCCACGCTCGCGGCGATTGCGGCCGGCGCGCGCCAAGGTATCATCTTCAAGGGCGGATCAACGTTGGAGAAGCTGGCGCATATCGACGCCGTCATGTTTGACAAGACCGGGACGCTCACCACTGGCCGGCCCCGGGTCACCGACATTATCCTTTCACCCGATGCGCCCCAAGACTACACGGAAGAAACACTGCTGGCCGAGGCCGCGGCTCTCGAGGCGCGCTCGGAGCACGTGATCGCCAAAGAAATCGTGCGCGCCGCGAGGGAGCGCCACCTGGACATCGGCGAAGTAGTCCACTTCGAGGCCGAACCGGGCATGGGAATCCACGCCGACCTTGATGGATATGAAGTCTGGGTCGGTAACGCGCGGCTCTTCAACCAGCACGGCGAAGCCGCGCCCGACTGGTTGATGCGCGCTAAGGGCGAGCTGGAATCCGCGGGGAAGAGCACGGTAATTGTCCACCGTTGCCGGAAGGGTACGCGGGCGCGGGATAAATGTAAATGGCTGGGGCTACTTGGATTCCTTGATCCCCCGCGAGATTCCGCGCTGAAGGCCATTGCGGAACTCAGGAAGCTTGGCGTGCAGCGAATTGCCCTGCTAACTGGGGACAACGCGCCCGCAGCGGAGAGGTTGGCCGGTGAGTTGGCGCTGGACGAATTCCACGCGGATCTGTTGCCGGAAGAGAAAATCGCGTGGGTTGAGCGATTTGAGAATCAGTGGGGCCGGGTTCTGATGATTGGCGACGGTATTAATGATGTGCCAGCGCTCGCCCGCGCCACGGTCGGTTGCGCCATGGGCGGCACGGGTATCGATACGGTGCTGCACCGCGCGGATTGTGTCTTGATGGGCGACGAATTGTTGCGTGTACCCGCCGCACTGGCCCTGGGGCGCAGGGCAACCCGGATCGCGCGGCAGAACCTGACCTTTGCGCTGGGTTCGATACTGATTCTGACCGCCTGCTCCCTGGCCGGATCGCTTCCACTGGCGCTTGGCGTTCTGGGGCATGAAGGAAGCACTGTGCTGGTCTGCCTGAACGGGCTCCGGATACTTCGCAACCCGCGACCCGGAGAGTAGTGTGCGCCAGCCACCAGAGGATTGGCTGCCCTTACGCTGGTGTTCCGGCAGGGTTCGTGGCTGCGAAATCTTGCGCGGCGCCCATCCGAAATACCATAATTCCCAAGACTCGTAATTGCGCGTGCTGGATTCTCCGGTGCGCCTGATGCTCGTTGCATTGTCTTTGGGAATCACCGATTGATTGAGCAGATCCACGCTACGTACTGAACGAAGGATAGGGGGCGCTCTTGCGCGTCGGCTCGCATGGCGGGCGACCTTTTTGGCCCTGGTCGTGTCGATCCGGTTGGTCTCTGGCCTGCCGTTGGTCGCGACACCGCATTACCACGGCGCCGTGGCGCACTCGCACGGGGCGGGCGGTGTGGCGCACGGTCACCGTGGCGGCGCGGGGGTGGAAGGGGCGCGCGCGGCGCGTGAAACCAACGCGTTTCCCGTGCGCATTCCGGTGCGGCGGCCGCCGGTGGAAGAGGCGCCGGACTCCCCGGATCGGGATCCGGCGTCGCCGGAAGGGGCCTATTTCTGCCTTGCGTCGCTTGACACCCTGGCGGATGGGGGCTTCGCCGCTCCCGCGCCGCCGCTTGCCGTACGGGGGGTAATCGCGCCCATGGCCCGGGCGGCATCGGCGGAATCCCGTGTTTCCGGCCGCCCGCGCGCGCCGCCTCCCGCCACCGCCCCAATCGCCTGAGTTCTTCCCCACTACCATTACCGGGCGCGGTCTGACCCGCGCGCAGCACGGGCGCGGTGTGTCCAATCGGGCCACCGGTGTCCGGATGCCCCGCGTGCGCCCACCCGGACTATTCTCAAAGGAACCTTCTCATGAAAAGACGCCCGTACCGGGGCTTTACCCTGATTGAACTTCTCGTGGTTATCGCGATTATTGGCATTCTCGCGGCCATTCTCCTGCCCGCGCTTTCCCGCGCGCGGGAAGCGGCGCGGCGCGCAAGCTGCCAGAACAACCTCAAGCAATTCGGCCTCATCTTCAAGATGTACGCCGGCGAGAGCAAGGGCGGGAAGTTCCCGCCGATCAAAACGAAGCGCTGCGACGGCACGGTGTCATCGCTGGACACCATCTTTGAGGGGGAGACGGTGTATCCGGACTACATGACGGATCCGAACATCCTGATCTGCCCGAGCGCCATTTCCGCAAGCGCCAACGCCCTGGAGACCTATGACCGGGGCAATGTCGGATCGGACAACTACGTGGATACGCCCGGCTTTACGAACAGCGGCGTCGTGGAGCCGTGCGAGTTTCTGGGCCATCCATACACCTACCTGGGCTGGGCGGTGAGCAATGCGATGGTGCAGACGCCGGCGCAGTCGCTGGCCTTTTACCAGAGCATCCAGGACTTCGGGACGCGGATCTACGAGAATGCGTACCGCGCCGAGGAGGACTGGGTGTTCGCCGTTCCGCTTCCGGGCGGCTATGATCGGGCCCCGCGCCTTCGCGAGGGGGTGGAGCGCTTCTTCATCACGGACATCAACAATCCAGGGGCCTCCGCCGTGGCGCAATCGAATCTGGCAATTATGTTGGACAACATTGCGGATGCGGCCGAGAGCTTCAACCATGTGCCGGGGGGCGCGAATATTCTTTTCGCGGACGGGCACGTGGCGTTCTACAAGTATCCCGATGGCGGCGGTGGCACAGTGGTTTTGGAAGAGGACCCGCTCCCGACGGGCGGGCAATTCCCGATGAATGCCGCCGGCATCGCGCTTCACGTCGCCAACCATATCTTCGCTCCGGGCGAGGAGGGTATTGAAAGCGGCTTCTACCAGAGCGTCCTGTGGCCGGGGAGCGATTTCCCGTGAGATAGCAGGGGGCCGATTGGCAAGAAAGTAGGGCGCGGGTCCAGCGGGGCCCGCGCCCTTCCTCACGGTGGCTATGGATTGTGCGGATCAGTCGAGTGCGTAGAGCGCGCTGCGCTCCATCCGGACGCGCAGCTTAAGTCCGCGCTCAACTTCCTCCTGTTTCCACGCAAGCGGGATGGCCCGGGCGTCGAGCGCCTCCACGCGGCAACGACCGAAGGATTCCCGTGGCGCGCCCGCGCCGTCCACAACGTCCAATTCAATCCATCCCTGGCTCGTGTCGGCGTTCATGGTGGAGGGCAGTCCCCGGTCGGCGTTGAGCGGCAGGGTAAAGCCGCCACGGGCCTCGGCGGCGGCCGCGGTCAGGCGATCCTTCGGGTAGGCCACGGTCTCCATGCCGCCGTCCTTCCAGATGGCGAAGTGGATCTCGGAGCCGATGGGGAACGGGTCGGCATAGCTCCAGAAGCCCAGGTCTGTGTCGCGGAAGGGGCGCTCCCAGGCGCGGCCGTCGCGGCTGGTGATTAGTTCGTTCACGATGATGCCGCTGTGCTTTCCTTCGAGCGCGGGGTCGGCGTAGTATTTCATCAGGAGGCCCGCGAAGCCGCTGCCATACGGGAAGACTTTCATCAGATAGAACTCCGCCTCGGGCGGGTCCTGATCGTCCGGGCGGAGAATGATTTCCTGGTCGGTCCACACCTGGAGATCGGGGGACGTGCGAAAGGCCTGGACGCGCCGCTTTTCGGGGAGGTTGTCGGTGTAGGGTTTATCCGGCCAGTCTTCGAGCATCGTCTGATAGAGCCAGAATTCGTCTTCGCGCTTCATCAGCGTGTAGGCGTCGTTGTGCTCGGTGAACACCGCGCCTCGCTGCTTCTCCCACGAGAGGCCGTCGCTGGAGTAGGCGAGCATTGCGCCCGCCAGGCCTTCTTCCGCGGGCTGATCCCAGTACAGCAGGGCGAGCCGGTCCTTGTGCTCCACGATCTGGAAGACGTTGAAGCCGCCCCACGTCGGCCGGTGCGGCGAACGCGTCAGGCACACGTTGTTTGGTCCGCCCCAGACGGGGGGATCCGGGTGCAGCGCGGGCAAGGTCCATTTCCCGTCGCGGAGATCGCCGACGCAGAGGGTGCGTTGGTCTTCCCACGCCGTTTCTTCGGTGTTGACGCGCTGGTACCAAAGGCGTACGCCGCTGTCGATCGCGCGCGACGCCACGGGCGCATACCAGAGCTTCGGGCGATCCGGGTCCTTCGGAATCAGCACCCGCCCCGGCTCGGGGATGCGCGCTTCCACGCGGACGCCATCGGCATCGTGGAGATCCGCCGGGGAGAGGAACACGGTGGGCGCCGCGGCGAGGGCGCAGACGGCATGGAGGAGCAGCGGGTGCATTGAGCGAGCCTCAGTTGACAGTTGACAGTTGACAGTTGACAGTTGACAGTTGACAGTTGACAGTTGACAGTTGACAGTTGACAGTTGACAGTTGACAGTTGACAGTTGACAGTTGACAGTTGACAGTTGACAGTTGACAGTTGGTGGAAATATAGTAAAGGGGAATAGGGTGTTTTTGTTGTTGATTTACACCGCTTTCGAGTTTGCTTATTTCACCAGCCTAAAGCCCAAAGCCTCCAGCCTACTCCAATACGCGTATCCACGCTTTGGCGGTGGCGGTCTGGCCGTTGTTGTGGGTGCGGGTGACGCTTACGATGTAGTCGCCGGGATTGGCGTAGGCGTGCTGGATTTCCGCGTAGCCTTCCGGCGCGAGGGGTTCGGCGTCTTCCGGGGATTGGGTGGTTCGCACGGGGCTGCCGTCGCCGAAGTCCCAGGATTCTTCGCCGCCCTCCATCCGGAAGGCGCGGGCCTTGAAGGTGATCGGGTCGCCGGGGCGGATGCCGCGGGCGGGGTGGTGGTTGATGTTAACGCTGGGGGTGTACTGCGTGAGGTCATCGGGGTCGAGCACCATGACGTGGGCGAAGTCCCAGGCGGATTCGCCGCCGGGATCCGTTACTTTCAACGTTTCGCAGTAGAAGCCGGGGGTGTCGTAAGCGACCGTGTGGCGGGGGCTTTCGAGGGCTTCGCCGCGCTGCAGGGTCCACGTATAGGAAGCGATATCGCCGCTGGCGGACCAGGAGCGGCTGCCGTCGAGCACGGCGGATTCACCGGCGACAATCATCTGCATGGGTTGCGCGTTCGCATAGAGCGCCAGGCCGAACTCGCGGACATAGGCCTCGTGGAGAAAGGCGAAGGCGGCCTGCGTCCCCCACTTGCCGGAGGGCTGTCGGCTCTTGATCTCGAAGTGGAGGTGCGACCAGCCGCCGCTGGCGCCTTCCTTGCCCGCAATGCCCACGGGGTCGCCCTGGCGGACGACGGCGCCGGGCTGGATGATGGGCGCGATTTCCTTGAGGTGCGAGTAGCGGTAGTACCAGCCGCGCCCGTCCAGGAGGTAGACGACGTCGTAGCGCGGGCTGGCGGGGGTATCCGTCTCGTGGCCGGGCAGCACGTCTTCGCCCCGCTGCACGACCAGCGCGTCCGTGGCGGCGACGACTTCGGCGAGGCCTTCGGAGGCGCCGATGTCCATGCCGGCGTGGTAGTAGATGCTCGGCTTGATGGCGTCGCCGCCGTGGACCGGTTCGTTGTCGAACCAGGTGCGCGTGGCGTTCCAGTCCTGCTTGATCGGGTAGATCATGGATCCGGGCTGGAGCCAGGGCGAGCCCGCGGGCCAGAGGCGGATTCGGGCGTCCTTTTCGAGGCCCCAGAAGGCGGGGGTCCCGCGCTCGTTGAGGCCCCGGGTCGCGGTGCAGTCGATCTGGACGCCGGCGAGCGTCACGGGGAGGCGGTAGGGGCCCGCATCGAGCAGGTGGGACTCGCCGTTGACGCGGAGGCGCAGGGTCGCGCCGTAGACCGCCTCGCGTACGGGCTCTTTGTGTTCCTCCACACCGATCAGGGCGATGTTGGCCGTTGAACCGTCGTGCAGGGTGACGGTGGCGTGTTCGCCGATGTTGAGATCCACCACGCGGACGAGCGGGGCGATAGTTTCCAGCGGCGCGGGTTGTGCGGGAAGTGCGGCGGCTGATGCGGCAAACAAACACAGGACGTAAAGGCGAAACAGGGGCACAGCGGGAATCCTCTCGGTTTTTTCCCACTATAGCGCGCCGCGCGTGGGAGGTTCCAAGAACGTAGGACGGGCGTCCCGCCTGGGTTTGGACAGCCGGGACGGCTACTCTTCCATTTCGGTGAAGAATCCGTGGTGGCGGCCCAGCCAGTAGGCGATGAGGTAGGCGGAACCGGTGTCGAGCAGATTGCCGTCTCGGCCGAAATCGGGGACATACGGGTTTCGATTCCAGCGGCCGAAGCAGCGCTCGTCGACGGGCAGCACGGAGAGGAGCTGGGAGACGCCGAAGCGGTCCACACGGGGATCGAAGACGACGTCGGCGCGGTGGCTGTTCTTCTGGGGCCACTGCCGGCGATCGGTGGGGATGCGGCTGAGGTTGAGCACGGCGGACTCGAGATCCACGTAGTGCGGGTCGATCGTTGCGGTGACGAAGTAGAAAAAGGCGCTGCGGTCGCGGTCGATGATTTTGTAATGGCGCCGTACGGCCTTGTGAAGCTGTTCGCGAATCTGGGGGTCGTGTTCGAGCTGGAGGATCGGGTACCAGGCGACGTAGGCGAGCTGGTTGTCCGAGTGGTTGTTCGAGTCGGGGAAGGTCTTCTTTTCGAGGAGGACATTGGCCAGGTAGCCGTGCTCGTGGATGAGTTTCTCGTAATGTTCCTGGTACTTCGCGTCGCCGGTGATGTGGTGCGCGGTCTTCAGGAACGACAGGATCTGGAGCGAGTTGAGGCCGGTCTCGAGGAAGCGGTTCGGGTCGTTGTTCAGGAGCTCGGGATTCCAGAAGCCCCAGCGCGTGCGTTCGCCGTCCCAGTCGAGGAAGAGGTAACCGTTGTCGACGATGTAGTCGGTGACTTCGCGGACCTGCTCGATATGCCGTGCGCGCAGTTCTGGATCGTGCTTCGCGATGTGCTCCCAGTACGTGTAGAACGCGAGGTAGTGGCCGTCGATCTCGTCCGCCGAGGTGTCGCTCTTCCAGTACATCGCGCCGTCGTGTGTGCGGCGCCACTGGGTTGTCTTGTCGTAGCCGCGTTCGGCGGCTTCCTCGGGGGTGACGACGGTGCGGGCGACGAGGCCGGGCGTGCCGGAGGCGTCCTGCAGCATGTAGAGGGCTTCCATGCCCTCGCGGGACGAGGCCTTCGCGGCGGGGTCGCCGGTGGTCCCGTGGGCGAGCGCCATGGCCGCGACGTGGTAGGCGGTCCACAGGCCGTCATTGTCCTGGTCGGGGGAGTACCAGGACGTCGGGTTTACCGGATTATCGAGCACGGCATCGGCAACGAGGCCCAGGCGCCGGTGGTAGGTGGTGACCTGTTTTTCCAGGGTCTCGGCGCGGGCCAGCAGGGTGGTTTCCGTGATATCGAGCTGGCCGACGCCGTCTTCCGTGGCCGTGTAGACTGTGCGGCCATCCGGCGTCAGCGCAACGTCGTGAATGTGGTTGTGGGGCAGGTAGCGCTGGCTCTCGCGGTAGAACCACTGGCGGCCCTCTTCGTAGGGGCGGTGGTGAATGAGGCCGTGGGAGGTCCCGATCCACAGACGGTCATTCGTATCGATTGCGATGCAGGTGACGTCTTCGACCGGGAGGCCGTCGCGGCCGCGGATGGCGCGCCAGGCGCCGTCCGGCTCGCGCACGGCGATGCCCACCGGGGATCCGGTCCAGAGCGCGCCGCGACTGTCGAGCGCGACGGCGGTGACGTTGGTGGCGAGCGGGCCATCGACGCCATAGGATTCGTGGCGGGTGAGTGTGGTCTTATCCGCGCGATAGAGCCCGTTCCTGGTGGCGAGCCAGGCGCCATCGCCCTCCATAACGGCGTCCTGGATGACGCGCGCGCCGGCCAGGGTGAGGGCGGCCTCGTGCGGTCGAATGTAGTCACCGATTTCGCCGAAGAAATTCAGCCGCGGATGGTAGAGGGCCTTGCGCTTGACCAGGGCGACCGCGCCGGCGTTCCAGGTTGCGGTGTCGTAGGTGGCTTCGCCACCTGAAGTGCTGACCACAAGGCCTTCCGGGGTAATTTGAACGCCCATAATGGCGCCTTGGAGCACGGTGTCCGGGAGCCAGCGCCGCACGTGTTCCTCGACGGGGCCGACCTTGATCGGGAGTCGACCGGGGTCGGGTTCCGCGAGCGCGCGCGGGTCGTCGGTATCGCGCAGCGGTGGGACCACATTCCAGATGGGGAAGGGGAGGGTGGAGAGATCGGCCGTTTCGGCGGAGGCGGGGAGTGCGGACACGGTGAGGGCGAGCATGAGAAGCAGGCGCATGATAAAGCCTTTGATTTGAAACTTCGCTACTGAACGGTATTCAACGCGAATTGCGGTCGCGGCGCTTTGAGAGTGGATCGATTGGGGCTCAATCGCCCGTTGTCGCGTCTGGAGGGCGGTTTGATAGCGTTGCGTGGGCATTGCGTTTCCCGGCGCGCACCGGATGCGGCCCTCCGGGGCCGGACTCCTCGGAGTATACCCCAGCCCGCCGCCGCGCGGCCAACCGTTTGTTGGTGGTTCTCGCCCAATAGTAAAGCGCCCCGGCATCGCGGGGGCGACGCCGGGGCGCGGGGGCGCGGAACGTGGGTTAGTTCTTCGTGGGGCGCGAGAAGGTGAAGTTGGCTTCCGCCGCCGCGTCCGCCGTCACGGTGACCGTGGCGGTCTGCGTGCCGAGGCGCTCGTGCCAGGCTTCAATCTCGTATTCGCCGGGTTCCAGGTCCTTGATCTCGAAAAGTCCGTCCTTCTCGGAGATGTCGTAGAAGGGGTGGTCGAGCACGGCGCAGTAGGCCATCATCCAGGGGTGCACATCGCACTTGAAGCGGAAGGGCTCTTCCTCGACCTTGTCGAAGGTGAATTCGAGGACGGTGGTGTTGGCGGGCATGGCGCGGTTCTGTGGGGTGTTGAGCTTGGGCGCGCAGTTCACATTGTGGAAGATCTTGTCCGGGTTCAGCACGTACAGGGTCTGGCCGAGACGCACGACGTTCACGTGCGGCGAGTACTTGCAGCCTTCCTGCGTCATCCGGTACGGCTCTTCGGGCACGGGCCATTCCTTTTCCGGGAGGCCCTTGGTGACGCGGACGATGACGTTGGCCAGTTCCTTGTTGTCACCCAGCACGAGGATCTCGTTCATCACGGGTTTCCCCTCGGTGTGATGAACGCAATTCGGGTCGGAACTGACGTCAAGCGGCTTGCTGAGCACGGGGGGGATATCGCCCTCGTATACAATCTTGCCGGTGACGGAGCCGGCGTGCGCGACGCCGCAGGTAAAGAGGGCCGCCGCGCCGAAGACGGCGGCGTTTCGAAGAGAGAAATTCATCGGACTGGGTACTCCTGAAGTGAGTGGCTTCGGGGGCATGCCGGCGGCGCGCCGCAGCTCCCCCGCTACATGTAATGCCCGGCCGACCGCAACGAGCCGGGCCTGTTGAACCCGTAAACGATAGCAAAAAACGCGGGGGCCTTCAAACGCGGCATGCGACCAGCCTCCGCCGTTATGGACGCGCGGCGCGTCTAAACATTCAATCCGCGGCGCCGAAGACGCGAATTCGCCCGTCCGCGCCGGCGGCGATGAGTTCCACGGCGCCGTCGCCGTCGAGATCGGCGAGGATGGGTGCGCCGGGCGGTGCGCCGGTATCCCGGGTCCAAACGACGCGGGGCGATCCGTTGTCGTCGCCGAGGGCCAGGAGTTGCCCGTGGCTCGTGCCGAAAATGAACTCGAACTGGCCGTCGCCGTCGACATCGCCGGCAATCACATCGGTCGCGGCGGCCTGCAGGTCAAATTCCCAGCGCAGTTCGCCTGTGCGGGCGTTCACGCAGGCGAATTGGCCGTTCTGGCGCCCGAAGCCCATCAGCCACGCGCCGTCCGGCAAGGGGAGGAAGGCTTCGTGGCCTGTCCGGCTGTCGCCGGGCCGCCCGGCGCGATGCCAGTAGGGATCGGCGGCGATGGACATGCCGCCCTGGAAGTAGTGTCCGCCGGCGAGGCAGACGAGCGGCGCGTCCCCGTCACGGGGGAGCACGGCCGGGAAGGTGTAGAGGCCCTGGCTCGGCTGATCGAAAATGTGGGGGGGAAACAGCGGGCCGAGGAGCAGGTCGCCGGTCGGGCCATCGGCGACGCAGTAGTAGTCCGGGTTCGTGAAAACCAGGTCCTCCTTGCGGTCGCCGTTGAAATCGAACGCGGACGCATAGTTGACGCTCGGGCCCCAGTACCGCTGGACTTCGGTCTCGCCCTTTTCCCAGAGGAGCCCGCCATTCGATCCGTTCAGGCCGGCGCTGCGCACGACCGGTGTGCCGGCCCACACGTAGAGATCCGGCGTATCCCGCCCGGTCAGGTGGATCGTGCGGAGGTAGGCGCGGCGCGGCTGGGGCAGGCCGGGGCGGTCGGGTTCGGGGAAGGTCATCTCCCAGAGCAGTGCGTTGTCCTTCGCGGGCGTGATGACGCGTACCGAGGGCAGGGCGGTGGGGGAGACGCGCAGCAGGGCCAGATCCGTCAGGCCATCGCCGTTGAAGTCCGCAATCGCGGGCGGCGTGCTTGCGGCGTGGCGCCCCGCCTCGACGAAGGATCCGTCCCGGTACGACAGGACGGTCAGGTCGGGTTCCTGGAAGAGCAGGAGTTCATTGCGCCCATCTCCGGTCAGATCGGCGGCGAGCAGCACGGGCGCGGGCGGGCCTTGCAGGGCCGGGAGGCGGGAAAAGTCGGGGCCGGGCGTGGGGGGCGGCGCCGGGGGCGCGGGCGCCAGCGAGAATGCGCCGTCCGGGGATACAGCCGCGTGGAACGGCGCGCCGTCACGCTGAATAACGGGCGGGTCTCCCGAAGCGAGCGCCGTTGCGGCGTCGTCCGCCCAGCGCTGCGCGAGCGCGCCGTCGCGCACGCCGAGGATACGCGCGCCGGCCAGGCGCGTGCGGGTCGGGTCCTCGGACGCATTGCCGAGGATTTCCGCGCGGCCGTCCCCATCGAGGTCGTGGATTCGCTCGGCGATCACGCCGGGAAAGGTGTACTTGAGCGCGCCATCCATCACATCGTAGGCGCGGACGAGCCAGGCGCCCTCGCCTTCGCTGTTGAACATGGAAACGACGATCTCGTAGACGCCGTCGCCATCCAGATCGGCGTAGGGCGGCTCCGGCCAGGTCGTCGCGACCTTCCCGGTGGTCACGCTCTCGGGCCACCCGTAGTGCCACGCCTTTTCCATGGCGCCGCCGCGATTAAAGAGCACTTCGTGGTGCTGCGAGAAGTTGGCGATACAAAGGAAATCCTCGCGGCCGTCGCGATCGAGATCGACGAAGCGCGTCAGGCCGTAGCTGCGCACGTTGCCGGGGCTGACGTCCCAGGAGGCGAAATGCTTCAGGGCTCCGGAGACCGCGTCGAGGAACCACATGCGGCTGTGGGTCTGGAGGACGAGCTCCTGCACGCCGTCCGCGTCAAGATCGGATTGGAGGAAGCTGGGGAAGCAGGTGTATTCGTGGAAGTCGTAGCGCCACTGGAGCCGGGGAAGACCGCCCGGCGCTTCGAAGGCGAATAGGGCGCAATAGCCGTTCTCCGGATCGGGCGGATAGCCCATCATGACCACGAAGATCTGTTCGTCCTTGCGATCGGGTAGATAGCTTCCCGCGTAGAGGTACCATTGGTACGACATGGGATCGACGTCGTAGCGCCACCGGATTGCGCCGGTCGCGAGATCGGCCAACACGGCGGCGGCGTAGGGGCTGCCCGGGCGGCCGGCCTGAAGCAGGATCTCCCGCGCGCCGTCGCCATCGAGATCGGCGACGCGCACCAGCGTCTCGAAGTTCAGGCCCGGCGGATGCGCCCGCCACACCTCGTTTCCCTCGGCGTCGTGACAATAGAGCGCGCCCGCGACAATCGAGAGGGCCCAGTGTCCGTCTTCCACGGCGACGGGCGTGATGTCGGCGCGGGTGCGTCCCAGATCGTATTCGCCAAGTAGCGCGGGCGCGTCCCGCATGGCGCCGGGGCGCGGTTGCAGGGCGGTGAGATGCGGATTCTGGCGCGGCTCCGGCCAGGCGCCGTCCGCCGCGAATGCGGAGCGCGCCACGAGCAGAATAAGGGCGATCAGCGCGCGCGGGCGGCAAGGGGGCATGGTGAATGCGGCTCCTGTGGGGTCAATGCGTGGCGGGCCCCGGAGAGACGTCGCGGGCGTCGCGCTCTGTTACTCTTCTTCGACCGGCTCTTCCGGATCGTCCGGCGTGTCCGGCTCCGCGGAAGTCTCGGGGGCCGGCGCATCACTGGCTGGGGAGTCACTGGCTGGCGCACCATCCGCATCGTCGACGTCGGCGGGCGCCTCTGGGGCTGCGGGCGGGGCCGGCGGCAGGCTACCCGGGTCGTCCAGTTCCTTGATCTCCATCTGCACGCCGCCCGCGCCGCGAACCTCCGCGGGGGCGGCGGACGGCGCCGGGCCAACGGATTCCGGGGTAGAATGGATCGCCCCGGGCAACGCGCCATCTTCTGGCGCGTCTTCCTCCAACTCCCGATTGACATTGCTCAGTGTGATCGGCGCGGGCGGAGGTTCCAGGTCGGGCGTGGCATCGGCTTCCGGGGCTGCGTCGGGCTCGGGCTCCTGTGCAGGTTCAGGCGCAGGTTCGGGCTCCGGTACAGGCTCAGACTCAGGCGCGGGCGCCGATTCCGTTACGGGCGCCGGCTCAGGCTCAGGCGCGGGCGTCGGCGCGGGCGTCGGCGTGGGCGTGGGCGTCGGTGTCGGTGTCGGTGTCGGTGTCGGTGTCGGCGCCGGGGCTGGTGCGGGTTTGGGCGCCGGAGCCGGTTCGGGTTTGGGCGCCGGTGCGGGCGCGGGTTCCTGTTTCGCCAGGGCGACCGGCGCGGGAACGGGGCCGGTCAGGCCTGGCGCGCCGTTGTCCTTGAGCCAACTCGACAGTACGAGACGCACCTGGCGCCCGGCGACGCCGTCGACATCGAGGCTGGTTTCGGCCTGGAGGCGGGATATCGCCGTGGCGGTCTCCATATCGTAGCTGTCGGTGGTGTTGTCCGCGTTCAGGCGATTGAGGTTGCGGAGCTTCGCCTTCAGATCCGCGACCGCCGGCCCGGATTGACCCTGACGCAGCGCGCGCGCGCCCTGGGCGGCATCCTGCCACGGCACGATGGCCTCGGCGGCATAGATGGATTCCAGGGCCGCGCGTTTGACCGCGTGGGGCGCCTCGCCGCCCGAGGAAACCGTGACGGTGTCGCCCGATGCGTGGACCAGTGCGATCCAGCGGGGCGCGTCGTCCACAATTACGCGGACGAGCGCGGGGAGGTCGAGGGCAATCAGCTGTCCGAGGGACGGGTTCAGGCGTTCGTAGGTCCACGATTGTGCGCGAAGAAAGGCGTCGAGGGTGGCGTCGTCCAGGTTGGCGGGCGCCCGGCCCGAGGGGGTCTTGTTCCAGGCGCCGAGCAGCGCCGCAAGCGCCGCGCGATGGGTATCGGACGCGCTCGCGGCCCGCAACTCGGCCTCGAGATCCGCGGATGGATCCGCGCTGACCGCGAGGGTGGGATCGGGCGACGGCGGCGGCGCCACGTCGGGCGCTACCGGCTTTTCCGCGGGCTCGGGAACCACGGCGGCCAATACCGGCGGCGTCTCCGCGGGCGGGGCCGTGTCCGGCTGTTCGCCGGCGGGGGCGTCTTCCGCCGGTTTTTCGGGCCGGGCGGTCTCCGCTGGCGGAGCGGTGGTAGCCGACGGTTCCACGGTGCGCGCCGTGCCCGGTTCCGGCAGGAGCTTTGCGCCGCGTTCGATGAGGCTGGCGGCGTGCGACTGGAGCACGGGCGAATTCAGGTAGATCGCGGCGGCGATACAGGCGGCGGCGAGGCCGGACACGGGATTGAAGATCCACTGCCGCAACGAACGGCGCGGCTGCGGGCGGCCGAAGATCGCGTCCCCGCGTATCTCGCGCCACGCGCGGTATACGATCGCCTTCGTGATCGTGTGGGTTTCCTTCGTGAATCCGATAAGCAGCGCGCGATCGCAGATGGCGTTGATGACGCGGGGCGTGCCCTTGGAGATCTTGTAGACCGCCTTGATGGCCGGACGCGCAAATTTCACCGTGCGCCGCCCGCCCGCGACGTGGAGGCGGTAGGCCACGTATTGCAGCACTTCCTTCTCGCTCAGCGGGCGGAGGTGGTAGCGCGCGGTGATGCGCTGGTTCAGCTGGCGCAATTCGTGGAGCTCCAGCTTCTCGCCCAGTTCCGGCTGGCCGATGAGCACGATCTGAAGGAGCTTTTCGGTCTCCGTTTCCAGGTTGGAGAGGAGGCGGATCTGCTCCAGCACCTGCGGATCGAGATTCTGCGCCTCGTCGATCAGGAGCACGCAGTTTTTGCCCTTCGCCGCGGCCTCCAGCAGGTATTCGTTGAGTTCCTCGGTCAGCTCCAGCGCATTGGCCCCGCGGGCTTCGATGCCGAACTCGGAAACGATCTTGCGCAGCAGTTCCAGCGGGCCCAGCATCGGGTTGAAGATGAAGGCCACCTCCGTGTCCTCATCCAGCTGGTTCAGGAGGTTGCGGCAGATCGTCGTTTTTCCCGTGCCGATTTCACCGGTCACCATCACGAAGCCGCTCCGGTTTCGGATGCCGTAAAGCAGATGGGCGAAGGCTTCCTTGTGCTTTTCGCTCAAATAAAGGAAGCGGGGATCCGGCGTCAGGTTGAATGGCTTCTCGCGGAGCCCGTAAAAAGCTTTGTACATAGTGTCCTCAACCAGCGTCAATAATGCAGCGAGGTCCCCAAGACCACAGGATAGCCTAGCATTTCATGAAAAGGCAGTCAATTACGGGGCGCGCGGTTGTATTTGGAACATGTTCGGACCTACACTCGCCCCAGGGACCCGAAATCACGACCATGCGACAAAATCTTCTCACATATGCCGTGGCGCCGGCCTTGATTCTGGCCTCTTGCGGCCCAAACGCCACCGTGGATACCGGGGGAATTCCGCCCATGGCGCCGGAGGTCCCGACACGCTATGCCATCGATTCCGGGCCGCCGTTGCTTCCAAACGGCGCGTTTGAGGAATGGCTGAGCGCCCAGCCGGCCCCGCCCGGCTTTGTGGCGCCCGCGGACCCCGCCGTGACCCGCGTGCGGCGCGATGTTCGGTCGGGTCGCCTGGATACGCCGGGCTACACCGCGCGCCAGACGTGGTTTCGGAGCGATCTAATGGCGCCGCCGCCGGATCGCTTTCATGCCGCCGTGACGCTTGATCCGGAGACCTGGTATCGCCTTTCCGCCGTGGCGGAGGCGGATGATGGCGTTATTGCGTCGCTGGGCGTCTGGGAGGGCGATGGCGCGGGGGGCTGGCGGGTGATCGCGCGGGATGTGGTCCGGGTGCGCGGGAGCGAGCCCGCGCGATACGAGGGGGAATTTCAGACCGTTGCGGGCGGGCGGGTGCTGATCGCCAGCCAGGTTCATCCCGACAGCAGGTTGCCCGGCGACGTGGTGTGGTCGGCGTGGGCGCTGGAACGCGCGGCGGATCCGGGCATCCCCGCCACAGTCGCGGACCAGCCGGTGCGGCGCGGCCTCCTTGCCGCCACGTTGGACCAGGTGCGGGCGCAGCTTGCGCTATACGGGGGCGAAACCGAATGGCTGCGCGGCGTCGCGCCGGTGCAACGCAACGTGGCGCGCGTGCTGGGCGAGGCGGAATCGCGCGCGGGGACCAGCGTGCTCGGCTACAACGGGTACGTGTTCCGGAAAGAGGAACTTGCGCAATACGCCGAGACGGAGCGTCTCACGCAGGAGGCCAGCGGCGCGGTCCGGCCCGCGTATGCGGCGCTGGTGCGGGCGGAGCGCAGCCTGGCCGCGCGGGGGGTGCATTTCGTTGTGATGCCGGTTCCGGGCCGGATGCCTCTGTACGCGGACGAGCTGTTCAAGCCCGCGGCGGACGCACCGGTTAACCTGCGCGCGCACGCCCTGCTCGTGGAGCGCCTGCTGGCGGATGATGTGTTTGTGATTGATGTGGCGCCCGAGTTGTGGCGAATGCGCATGGCGGGAGAGGCGCCTTTCTGGCGCGCGAACACCGATCTGCCCAGCGCGACGGCGCTGGCGATGGCGGCGTGGTCCGCTCCAGCGCTCGCGGCGCTGCTGCCGCCGCCCGGATCGGGCCGCGGTTACACCGTCGAAACGCACCGGTTGCCGCTGGAACAGCCGCTGGTGGAGGAGATTCTCCCGAGCCAGCGCGAATTGGTGGCGCCGGAGGAGAATACCATTCACACCGTGCGCGATGCTGCGGGGGCGCTTCATGCGCTGACGCCGGACGGGGCGTTGTATGTGCTGGGCAGCTATGGGCTGGCGCACCAGGTCCGGGGGGCTTCGGTGGCGGCGCACCTGGGGCGTTTATTGGACTGCGCGGTCGCCGGGCCGCCGCGCAACGTGTCCGACGATGCGGCGCCGCGCTTTCTGCGGGAGGAAGCGCGGCTCGATGGGGTGTCGGTGGTGTTGTTCTGTTTTCCGGAGGCCGCGATGCTGGAGGCGGGCTGGGAGTAGCGTGGCGGAATGGGGGAGGTCGCCTGGCGTTACCCTGAGAACGCTCTTTTGGGGTACAGCCTCGGGCGGGATTGGCGGTGTTTGCTCCGGGTGTTGGGCTGGTTTGCCCGCCCGATGCAGTCCCCTTGTCTCCGATGCGGTCCCCCTTCTTATCAATAAAGGCAGGGGATCGCGCCGTTGCCGGTGGCGCGGCGGTATTCTTCGGCGACGGCCATCAGCGAGCCGAGAACGACGTGATCGAGGGAGACGCCCAGTTCTTCCGCGTAGCGGCGAAGGGTGGATTCCAGCGCGGGCTGCGCTTTGACGATTTGCTGCGCGGTGGTCCGGAATTCTTCACTGATCGCGAGGGTGGCTGGCATGTCGTTGGCCCTTTCTCTCGGTTGCCCGTCGTGTACTGGTCTTATCGACGGCATGCCGGGAAACTTTAGCGCGGGCCCGAATCGATTAGTGCTTCCTCGCGGCGGCGTAGGCATCGGCGAAGCGCCGCGCGGCGGCCTCGATACCGGCGAAATCGCGCTCGGCCATGAGTTTTTTGGATACGAGCGCCGTGCCCACGCCGACGGCCGCGACACCCGCCGCCACGAAGGTGTGGAGGTTCTCGGCGTTCACGCCGCCCGTGGGGACGAGGGGAATCTGCGGCATGGGCGCCTGCACCGCCTTGATGTAGTCGAGGCCGCCGAGGGTTGCGGGGAAAACCTTGATCAGGTCGCCGCCCAGTTCCCAGGCGTTGAAGATTTCGGTCGGCGTGAAGGCCCCGGGTAGCACCGGGACGCCGTAGCGGTGGCCCATGGCGATGACGGGTGCGACGGTGACGGGGCAGACGACGTATTGCGCGCCAGCAAGAATGGCGAGCCGCGCGGTCTCGGCGTCGAGCACGCTGCCGACACCCAGGAGTACGTCCTGGCCCTGTAGTTTCGCGCTGGCGGCCTCGATGCACTGCAGGGCGCCCGGCGTGGTCATGGTGATCTCCACACAGTGGATCCCGCCGCGCACGAGTGCGTCCACCGTGTGCGCGAGATCGTCGCCGCCGCCGTCCGCGCGCACAATCGCGACAATGCCCTTGTCCTTGAGGTATTGAATCCGCTGATACCGGTCCATGGATGCCTGGCTCCCGCGCGCGAGCATTCCGCCCCGGCATGGGACTGTGGTATGCTCGCCGTTCTGATTGGTTGAGCGAATAGTATCGCAAATTCTGTGTGAGGTCTGCATTATGACGAGGATTTCAAGGCCCTGGCGGCGTTTCGGGGCCGCGGGCTTGTGTGTTGCGGCGATCGCCCTGGCGGGCGCGGCGCCCGACCGCGGCTACACCATCCCCGTTGTCGATGTCAGCGGAGACACGGCCCGCCAGGTGGTCGTAGATCGCGAGCCCGGCCAGTATCTGGGCCACCCGACGACCGTGTTGCTTGAAGATGGTCGGACGATGATCGCGGTGTATCCCAAAGGCCACGGGCGCGGCGCGATTGTGATGAAACGCAGCGAGGACGGCGGGCGCATGTGGAGCGAGCGATTGCCCGTGCCGGAGAACTGGGCCACGTCGCAGGAAGTTCCCACGATCCACCGCGTGGTCGATCCGCGGGGCGTCAAGCGCCTGATCCTCTTCTCGGGCTTGTACCCGATCCGCATGGCGGTGTCGGAGGACGATGGGCATACCTGGTCGCCGCTGGAGCCCATTGGCGATTTCGGCGGCATCGTGGCCATGGGGGCCGTGGAGCGGTTGAAGAACGGGAACTATATCGCGCTGTTTCACGACGACGGGCGCTTTATTGACGGAAGCGGGTCCAGGGGCGCTCCCCCGTCCGGCGGCCCGGTGTTTCAGGTTTACCAGATTGAATCGGCGGATGGCGGGCTCACCTGGAGCGCGCCCCGCGTGATCGCGGCGCACCCCACGGCGCATCTCTGCGAGCCGGGGCTTATCCGGTCGCCGGACGGGAATCAGATCGCCGTGTTGCTGCGCGAAAACAGCCGCAAGATGAATTCGTTTCTGATCACGTCAGATGATGAGGCGACCGCGTGGTCGGAACCGCGCGAGTTGCCGGGCGCCTTGACGGGTGATCGCCATACGGGCAAGTACGCGCCCGACGGGCGGCTGTTTATTTCGTTCCGGGACACCACGCTCGAAAGCCCGACCAAGGGCGACTGGGTAGGCTGGGTAGGGACTTACGACGACATTGTTTCGGGCCGCGAGGGCCAGTACCGCGTGCGCTTGATGGACAACCACAAGGGGGCGGATTGCGCCTACCCCGGCGTCGAGGTTCTGCCCGGCGGCGAATTCGTCACGACAACCTATGGCCACTGGACGCCCGGCGAGGAACCGTACGTGGTTTCGGTGCGCTTTACGCTGGACGAACTTGACGCGCTGGCCGTAACGGGCCGGTAAACCCGAATGGATTCAGGTAGCTACGCGATGAAAAAACTGATAATTCTTGGTCTCCTTTTCGTTCTTTCGGCCCCCGCGCTTGCGCTGGATCTCGGCGCGGTCGCGTGGGAGCAGGCGCGGAAGGATCTCGCGAGCCCCTTCCGCATGATGTGCGTCGCCGCGCACCCGGACGACGAGGACGGCGCCACGCTGGCCTACTACCGGATGCTGCACGGCGTGAAGACGCACGCGGTCATCGCGACGCGGGGGGAGGGCGGCCAGAACGAGATCGGACCGGAGCTTTACAACGAACTGGGCGTGATCCGCACACGCGAGATGCTGGCCGCGGCGGAGATCGAGGGGGCGCAACTTCACTTTCTGGATCTTCCCGACTTCGGCTATTCCAAGACCCCCGGAGAAACCTTTGAAATCTGGGGGCGCGAGGTTGCCCTGGAACGCACCGTGCGCGCCATACGGGAGACCCGCCCGCATATCATCATTACGAACCACGGGCGCCTGCAGGATCACGGCCACCACCAGGCGATCGGCGCGGTGGTGGAGGAGGCGTATGCCGCCGCGGCGGATCCCGAGCGATTCCCGGAGCACCGGCAGGCCGGCCTGGAGCCCTGGCAGGTTGCGCGCCTGTACATCCGTGATTTTCAGGGCAACACGGGATCGGTCGCGACAAACATCAGTGCGCTGGAACCGGCCCGGGGTCGCACCATCGCGGAAATTGCGGCCAGCGCGCTCGAGGCCCACGAATCCCAGGGCATGTTCTACTTCATCAACCTGCTGCGCAACGAGCGCCACGAGACGCACTACCAAATCGTGCAGAGCCGCCACGGAGCCGGCAACCCGGCGCGGGCCGCCGCGCCGTTTGGCCCGCTGTTCGCCGGGCTCGACCCCGGCAGCGGCCGCGACGCCTTGGCGGCGATCGCGGCGCTGGAGGATCGCGCCGAAGCGAAGCGCGCGCTTTTTGGCTGGCTCCAGGAACACGAGCATTGGAAGGAAGGCAACGCCGACGAGCGGGAGGCGTGGCATGACGCGGCCCGCGCGGTCGCCGTGGCGTCGGAGCTTCGCCTGCGCGCGCGGCCCGATGACGATGTGGTGACGCGGGGCCAGACGGTCGCGATCCACGTGGATTTGGAAGACTTCGGCGAACCGGACGCCATCCTGGCGGAGGTATCGATCCACGAGCGCCACGGGCTTGGTTTGTCCGGCGCGCACCGGATGGAGCTGCCCTTGCACGGCGCGCAGCGGGGCGAGGGCAGCCTGTCGCTGGCGATCCCGGATGGCGCGGCGCTCACGATTCCCCACGCACCGCGCCTGTTCGCGCCCCGTTTTCTTGAGCCGCAGCTCGAAGTGCGCGCGCGCGTCAACTGCCGCGATGGCGTGCTGGAACTGATTGCCCCGGTGTACCTGGACGTGGCGCCGCCCATAGAAATCCGGTTTCCCGGCGCGCCCGTGCTCGCCCGCGCGGGGCATACCGAGCCCCTTACCGCCGACATGCACGTGACCAACCATATGCCCGAGGCGTATACCGAGTACGTCAGCGTTACGCCACCCCCGGGCTGGCGGGTTTCGCCCGAGCGCATTTCCGTTTCCTTCGCGCGCGAGGGCGAGCAGCGCATCGTGCCCTTCACGCTCACGCCGGACGCCGCGCCGGATGCGGGCGATTATGTCGCCCGCGCGGGCATCACCGGCGGCGCGGATCGCGCCGAGTTGCTGGTGCGCGCCGCCGACGTTCGGGTGGCGCCCGGGCGTCGCGCCGGCGTGATTCAGAGCTATGACACCACCTTTGTGGAGACGCTGGAGAAGCTGGGCGTCGCGCACGAAACCCTGGCCCTGGATGACTTCCGCCCGGCGCGGCTCGACACCTTCAGCACAATCATCGTCGACATTCGCGCGTACCAGTACCACCCGGACCTGGCGGCGAACAACGGGGCGCTGATCGACTTTGTCCGGCGCGGCGGAACCCTGCTGGTCATGTACCAGAAAGAGTTTGACTGGCTTCCGGACTATGCGCCGTACCCCATTACGCTTTCCCGAAACCGCGTGACCCGGGAAGACGCGCCCGTGCGCGTGCTGGCGCCGGGCCACCCGCTCTTCACGACGCCGAACGCGATTGTGGACGCCGACTGGGATGGCTGGATACAGGAGCGCGGCCTGTATTTTCCGGAGTCGTGGCACGACAACTACACGCCCCTTATTGATGTGCAGGACCCCGGCGAGCCGATCCCCCCGGGCAGCTGCCTGATCGCGGAGGCCGGCAAGGGCATCTATCTGTATACCGCACTGGGCTGGTACCGCCAGTTGCGCGAGCTGCATCCCGGGGCGTTGCGCGTGTTCGCGAACATGCTGGCGCTGTGACCGGCGGCGGGGCGCGGACTTCGCAACCGGTTGTGGTATAGTGTCGGTGCGGGCGGCGCGGCGCCCGAAGTGAAGGACTGCGAGGACTGGCCGCGGGCGACGAGGAAACGCATGGCGCACACGATTCTCCTGGTGGATGATGTGGTTTCGAACCTCATGATCCTCGAGAAGATACTGTCCGGCGAGGGGTTTCACTGTGTTCGCGCCACCAGCGGCGTGGAGGCGCTGGCGCTGATCGAGACGGAGCCCGTTTCCGTGGTGCTGCTGGATGTGCAAATGCCGGATATGGACGGATGCGAGGTCGCGCGCCGGATCCGGGCCCGCGGGAATACCGCCGGTGTCCCCATCATCTTCATCACCGCTTCGGCGACCGCGGAGGAGGCGGTTTTTGACGGGTACGCCGCGGGCGCAATCGACTACCTCGTGAAGCCGGTGCATTCCCGTATACTCTGCCGCAAGGTGCAACAACTCTGCGATCTGGTGGAGCAGGAGCGCGAGTTGAAGCGGCTCTACGCCGAGGCGGAAAGCCGCAACGCGGAGCTGGAGCGGCTTCTCGCGCAATCCCGCCAGCTGGAGGAGGCGCGGATGGAGAGCGAGGCCCGCTACCGTTCGCTTATCGCCCTTTCTCCGATTCCGATTCTCGTGCAGGTCGAAGGCGGTATTGTCTATCACAATGCGTCGGCCAGCCGTCTGCTGGGACTGACTTCCGAGGCCGAAACGCGCGATTTGCCGTTTCATTCGTTCGTCGAGGAGGCGGGCCGCGCCACCGTGCGGGCGCAGATCGAGGAAATCGCCCGGTGCGGCGGACGGAGCGATGCGGTACCCTGCCGCCTGACCGGGGGGAATTACGTGGAGCTCAGTATCGGCTGTATCCTGTTCGACGACAAATTGGGTGTGCAGATGGCGATTCAGGATGTAACCGCGCACAAGGTGCTTCAGGATGAACTCGCGCGGCTGTCGCAAATCGACGGATTGACCGGCGTGGCCAACCGCCGCCACCTGGACGAGGCACTTCAGCTGGAGTGCAAGCGCGCGCAGCGATCCGGCGCGCCGCTTGCCTTCCTGATGCTCGATATCGACCAGTTTAAGCCGTATAACGACCACTACGGCCACCAGGCGGGGGACGAATGTCTCAAGCGCGTCGCGGAAGCCCTGGGCAACACCGCTTCGCGCCCCGGGGACCTGGTGGCGCGATACGGGGGCGAGGAATTTGTGGCTATTCTGCCGAACACGGATCTCGCGGGCGCGCGGCATATCGGCGAGATGGCCGTGGAAGCGGTCCGCGCGCTTCAGGTCCCGCATGAAGCGTCGCGCGGTGGCGGCTGCGTCACCATCAGCGCGGGGATAGCCACGCTGTCTCCTGGCGGCGGGGGCGAGGCGCCGGCGGACCTGGTCCGGCGCGCCGACCAGGCCCTCTACCGGCGCAAGCAGGCGGGCGGCGATGGCTGCCACCTCGACCCGGCATCCGCCGGAGCCTGAGGCCGGCGCAGCCCCGAGGAGGCCGCGCCGGCGAGGCCGCGGTGACTTGTGATCAGTTCGTCGCGACGACCCGGATGATGCGGGTTCCGGATTCGCGCTGCCCGAACTGGTCTGTCGTTTCCACTTCGATCACGTGGTAACCCGCCGGGAGACCGGCCGGCAGCGCGGCCTTCCACAGGTGATCCGTTTCGCGGGGATCGGGCAGGCTGCGCCCGACGATGGCCGCGTTGTCGTTCACCACGCGCTTCAGCTCCCGGTCGTCCGGCGCTTCGATGCCCTCGGCCCTGGCGAGCAGGCTCGCGAGGGCCAGTTCACGGTCCTTGTTGGCCACGTAGAAGGGGTCCAGGCCGCGGAATTGCGTCATGGGGGTCCAGTCCCCGTGATCGCGCACGCGCATCCGCACGGAGGAGCGCTCCGAGCCGGAGAAGATATTGGCGACGACTTCCGTCGCGGGGCCTTCGGCGGGCGTAATCGACTCCGGAGCCCAGACGTTCATCTGGTAGCTGGCGGGCCGGCGCGACGCCTGGTACCGAACGCGGTAGTTCGTTCCATCGAAATCCAGCAGCGCGTACCCGTTGGGGACGCCGTCGGACATGGTGGCGTGGGGGATGCCGAGCTCGTCGAGACTTCCGCCCCACCAGGATCCGCAGGAGGCGCCCTGCACGAGGTGGTGGTGCTGACCCTCGCCGTGCCAGCCCTCTTCCGCGCCAAAGTAGAAGTGGCTCTGCCGGTGCCAGTGCGAGGCGATCGAGAAGGTGTTCGGGAAGGGGCGCAGCAGCTCCAGAAGCTGCTCGCGATCGGCGACGTCCTGCAGGGGAATGTGCATCAGCGGCACGATGAGATAGTCCTTTGGCACGAGCGCCAGGTCTTCCCGGATGAACTGCAATTGCGCCTCGCCAAGCTCGCCGTGGTAGCGCTTGTTCTCCACCTCCCAGTAGATGTCGTTGAGCGCCAGGAAATGGACCTTCCCGTAGTTGAAGCTGTAGTACGGCGGGCCGAACACGCGCGCATAGGTTTCCGCCTGCCGTTCGTAGTCCGGCGTGTCGAAGTTGATGTCGTGGTTCCCGATGACGTGGTACCAGGGCAGGCCGAGCGTCCCCACGCCGCCGGCGATCTGGGGCAGCATGTCCAGGTTGTCGAAAACCAGGTCGCCGAGGGTGATGCCAAAGGCCACCTGGGCGCCCTGAAGTTCCTCCACGACGTCATGCGATACGAAATCCACTTCCATCTGGTTGCGCGGCTGGGTGTCGCCGAAGCAGAGCGCCGTAAAGGGGCCGTGCTCATCCCGGGGCGTCAACGCGAAATCGACCGACGCGGGGAGGGGGCCCGTGGGGGCGACGCCGGGAAACTTCAGTTCGGGCGAGCCCTCCGGGCGGTGAACGTAGTAGTGGCGGGGCAGTTTCGTGACCGGATCCAGCGTCACCTGCCAGTGCGAGGGCTTGATCACGAAAAGGATGGCGTCCCCTTCGATGTCCAGGGCGTACCGGCCCTCCTGATCCGTCGCGACGACCTGGCGCCCGTTGGAAACCCCGACTCCCGGCACGCCCGGTTCGCCCGCGTCCCAGGACCCGTTGCCATTGATATCGTTGAAAACCCGCCCGTGAACGGTTTCGGCGGCCGCCGCGCCGCAGCATGCCGCGGCAAGCATCAGGGCGGCGCCCAAGCCAGAATAGTATCGCATGAAGTTTTCTCCCTGCGCCGGCCGGCGCCGGCGGTTTGGCAATTGCTTCGAACCATACACGCTACCCCACGGCCTCGCGCCGGGTCAACCGGCCCACGGATGCCGGGTTGCCGCCGCGCCCCTGTTTTGCGGTATAGTGAGGCCCGTTTTCACCCCAACCAACAAGGAGAAACGAAGATGAACGAGCGCACCGGTGAATTAACCTTCAAGGGCGGCCCGCTGACGCTGCTGGGCAACCGCCTGTCCGCCGGCGATACCGCCCCCGATTTCAAACTCGCCGCGAATGACCTGTCTCCCGTTACCCTGGCCGATAGCGCGGGCAAGGTCCGCATTATCAGTGTCGTGCCGTCGCTCGACACCGGCGTATGCGATCAGCAGACCCGCCGCTTCAACGAGGAGGCTGCGGCTCTGGGCGACAAGATTGCCGTCCTTACGGTCAGCGCCGACCTGCCGTTTGCGCAGGCGCGCTGGTGCGGCGCCGCGGGCGTCGATCAGGTGCAGACGCTTTCGGACCACTACGATATGAACTTCGGCGATGCCTATGGCGTGCACATTAAGGAACTCCGGCTGGACACGCGCGCGATCTTCGTTGTGGACAGCGCCAACAAGCTGGTTCATGTGGAGTATGTGCCGGAGATGACCGATTTCCCGAATTTCGACGCGGCGCTTTCGGCGGCGCGCGCGGCGTCCTGAGGGATACTTTTCCGAAGCAGTTCGTGCGGGGCGTTCCGCTTGGGAGCGCCCCGCATTGCGTTGTTAAGGGGACGGTTTCGGGCGGAATTGGCCGGAAACCCGCCCAAACATACAAGCGAGTTGACGCGGCGGCGTTGTACAGGGCATCATAAAGTAGACCTTGACCAGGAAGAATTCATGAATAGTGATAATATCGGTGCTCATCCCCGGCCGGAAGTGCTGGACGCCGATGCGGTTTGCGCCCAATGCAACACCGTCAATGCCGAAGGCACCCTCCTTTGTAAGGTCTGTGGCAATAACCTCCGCGACCAGCGCGCGATCCGGCTTGCCGCCGATCAGGTGATGGATCTGGAGCATACCGGCAGACGCCGCCGGACCTGGGCCTCGGCCGGCCTTTTCGTCGTCGCAATCGGGGTCATCGTCGCCACGCTCGTTAATCAGGATCTTATTGTCTCGTGGCTGATCCAGGCGCCGGGCGGATCCGAGACCGCCGCGGCCCTCTGGCGCGGCGCGGACAGCGCCCGGTTCGAGGCGATGACCGGCGATCTCAGCCAGACCAGCATTTCAGAGGAACTGGCGCGGGAATCGCTGGAGAACCCGCGGCCCTTCGGGTCAATAGAAGGCAATTACGCCCTCTTTCAAGATGGCGCATTCGTGGGGACGGCGCTCGTTGAGGTGGACGGGGACGGTATCTATTTTGTGGCGCTGCTGGACAACGGCAGCGAAGTGCGCGGGCGGGGCGCGGTTCAGGGCAACTATTTTGCGGCGCCCCTGGAGTACACGGGGGTCCGCCGGCGCGGGTACACGACGGAAGCGCGCGGCGTGGCCATGCCGCGGGGGAACGGCGTGGTGGACTGCATTGGCGATTACCTGAACAGCCAGATTTCCTTCGTGGCCTGCCAGGTGTCATCGTTCTGAGTATTGAGGGATTCCAGGATTTTCGTGCCGCCCTGGCGGAACCGCCGGTCCATTGTGCGACCGGTGGCCCCGGCAGGGCTGATTGTACCGGAGAGGTGTCGCTTACGACATGGCGAAAACAGGATTCATAGGCCGGCTTCGGGAGAAACTGGAGAAAAGCCGCGACAACCTCGTGGGAAACGTCAAGCGAGCGCTTGGGCGGCCATTCATTGACGACGAGGCGTTTGACGCGCTCGAGGAAGTCCTTATCGGGGCCGATGTGGGCGTCGCCACCACGCTTAAAATCATCGAGGAAATGCGCGGCGCGGTCAAGGCCCGCCGGCTCACGGATTCGGAAGACCTGATCGCGCTGCTCAAGGAGGAGCTGACGGGGCTGCTGTCCGAGGGCAACCACGCGATTGACTGGTCGCGCCCGGGGAGCCCCCACGTGACCCTGGTCGCGGGCGTGAACGGGTCCGGCAAGACGACCACGACCGGCAAACTGGCCTCCAGGCTCATCGCCGACGGGCGAACGGTGCTGCTCGGCGCGGCGGACACGTTCCGCGCGGCGGCGACGGAGCAGCTCGCCATCTGGAGCGAGCGCACGGGCGCGGACCTGGTGCGCCTGAGCGATGGCGCGGATCCGGCCTCGGTGGCGTATGACGCGACGGACGCCGCGGTGGCGCGGAAGATAGACAATGTCCTCATCGACACGGCGGGCCGCCTGCACACCAAGGTGAATCTGATGGAGGAGCTGAAGAAGATCCAGCGGGTGGTGCGCAAGCGCATCCCCGACGCGCCGCACGAAGTCTTGCTGGTGCTCGACGCGACCACCGGCCAGAACGGGCTGGAGCAGGCGCGCCAGTTTACCCAGGCGCTCGATGTGACGGGCATAATCCTGACGAAACTGGATGGCACCGCCAAGGGGGGGATGGCCGTGGCGATCCAGCGCGAACTGGGCATCCCGATCAAGATGATTGGCATCGGCGAAAGCGTCGATGACCTGGATATGTTCGATGCCCGCGAGTTTGTTGAAGCCCTGTTCGCACAATAGCGGCGCGGCGCCGTATACTTCCGCCGCAGGCCCTCGGGGGGAGGGTGAGAAACCAGCCATATGACGCCAGAAGCGCGTAACGAACAAACACGATCAGCCATCGGCGACGCGCTGATGGCCGCCGGGGCAATTACCGAAGAGCAGTTGGCGCGCGCGTTGCGCGTCCAGTCCCTGCTCGAAGATCCGCGCCAACTCGTGGATGTCCTGGTGGAGCTGGGATACGGGGAGCGGTCGGCGCTCAATGAAGCCATCACGCGCCAGGGGAAAAGCCTGCGGCTGGGGGATCTGTTGCTGGAGCAGGGCATCATCACCGCCGACGCGCTGGCGATGGGCTTGCAGTTGCAGCGGGAGAGCGGTCTCCGCCTGGGCGAGGCGCTAATCCAAATCGGCGCGATTAACGAGCGCACCCTGTTGCGCAACGTGGCCCACCAGATGGGGGTCCCGTACATTGAGCCCAATATCAATATGATCGACCCCGAGTTGCTCCGGGGGCTCTCCCCGGATTACCTCCTCCGCTACCTATTCGTCCCCTTCATTCGCGGTGAAGACGGCATGCTCACGGTTGTGGTTTCCGAACTGGAATCCGATCCCACCCGGCAGGCCATCCGCGATATCTATCACCGGGACGTGCGTTACGCGCTGGGCCCGGCGGACGTGATCCGGCAGAGTATCGAAGACATACGGCACCGGCGGAATATTGGGGAAGGAGCGGAGGCCGGGGCGCCGGACCGCGCCGAGGACACCATCGTTCCCATTCTCAATCACCTCATACAGGAGGCGATCGAAGATGGCGCCAGCGATATTCACATCGAGCCCATGGCGGATGTGGTCCGTATCCGATACCGCATCGACGGCGTCCTGGTCTACAAGACGGATCTGCCCAAGGATCTGCTGGTGAAGCTCATATCCCGGCTCAAGATTCTGGCGGAACTGAACATCGCCGAACACCAGCGCCACCAGGGGGGTCGATTCCAGATCGAGCACAAGGAGCGCGAGGTGGACCTGCGCCTGTCCATCTACGTGACCGTTCACGGCGAATGCGCGGTGATGCGCATCCTGAACCGCGAGATGGCGCTCGTCACGCTCGAAAAGCTGGGGATGGCCCCGAGCATGCTGGCGCGCTACCGGGACGACGTGCTGCACTCGCCCACCGGCGTCGTGCTGTACACGGGGCCGACGGGATCGGGGAAGACGACGACCCTGTACAGCAGTATCGCGTACTGCAATAATATCCATACGAAGATCATCACGGCGGAGGACCCGGTCGAGTTCACGATCGAGGGGATCATCCAGTGCACGATCCACGAGAAGATCGGGCGCACGTTCCACTCGACGCTCCGCGAAATCGTGCGGCAGGATCCAGACATCATTGTCATGGGGGAGATCCGGGACAAGGAGTCCGCCGAAGTCGCTATCCAGGCGGCGCTGACGGGCCACAAGGTCTATTCGACGTTCCACACCGAAGACACCATTGGCGGCCTCCTGCGCCTGATCGATATGGACATCGAGACGTTTCTCATCTCCTCCACCGTGGTTTCCGTTGTCGCGCAGCGCCTGCTCCGCCGCATCTGCGACCATTGCAAGGCGCCCTACGTCCCTACGGCGAAGGAAGCCAACGCGGTCGGGCTGCCGCTCGAGGATTTGCGGCGGCACGAGTACATGCGCGGCCGGGGCTGCAATCGCTGCGCGCATACCGGCTACCGGGGACGGATCGGCGCCTACGAACTGCTGGTCCTGAATGAGCCGGTCAAGGAGGCCATTCTTGCGAAGAAACCGGCGCACACGATCCGGCAGTTGAGCGTGGAAACGACGGGGTTGATCAGCATGCGGGAAGACGCCTGCGCCAAGGTGGTACGGGGGCATACGACGTTTGAAGAAGTGTTGCGCCATACGCCGCGGACCTTTTCCGTGCGCCCCCTGCGCAATATCCTGGCAATGTCCGAATAGCTCTAATGCGGGCGCCGGGCGGCGTCCGGGAATTGTGAAAAATGACCGCATGCCCTTTCTGTGAGAGCCCTGTACCCGAGGATCAGTTGCCTGGAGACGGCCCCGGGCTGGCAGTCTGTGTGCACTGTTTCAATCCGCTCCGCCTGAGCTGGAGCGACGGCGGCTTCGAGGCTACCCGTCTTTCGGATCATCGGGATATGCGCCGGAACAGCGGCCCGGACACCATTGCCGGAGCGATTCTGGCGCAGGCCGGCCCCGCGCTCCAGCAACTGCCCGTCCTGCCCGAGATCTCCCAGCGGATTCTTACGCTGCTCCGCGATCCGGAATTCGGCATGCCCGAACTGGCCGGTATGATTCGCGAGGATCCCGCGATCGCGCTCGCAATTATGAAGCAAGCGAACAGCGCCGCGTTCGGCGGCCTGAGCCCGATCAAGGACCTGAATGGGGCCTGCGCGCGCCTCGGCATGCGCAATGTCGCGAACACGGTGCAGATCGTGGCGAACCAGCGGTTGTTTGTCGCGGGCAACCCGCGCGTGAAGATCACGATGCAGTTGCTCTGGCGCCACTCCGTGGCGGCGGCCTACTGCGCAGGCCAGATCGCGCGCCTCACCCTGGCGCCCGATCCGGAGGCGGTCTTTCTGGCGGGGCTGGTGCACGACGCGGGCAAGTTGTTTCTGCTTCAAGCGGTCGGCAACCCCGAGATCGGCGTGCTGCGTGACGTGGAGGACAATCCCGAGCTGTTTCGCGAGATCCTGGACAGCATGCACCCGCTGTTCGGGCTGCTGGTATGCCAGGCGTGGACGCTGCCTGCCGAATTCCGGGCTGCGGCGTTCTTTCATCACCGCCCGGAGCAATGCCCCGAAGCCGACTGGCTGCCCCTGGTCCACACCGTCGCTCTGGCCAACACCATCGTCCGCGTGGAGGGATACGGCATGTACCCCGCCGGTGCGGACACCTTCCTGGCGTCCCACCCGTCGACCCAATACCTTGGCCTTTCCGATATCAAGTTGGCGATGCTTCGGGTAGACCTGCGCGACGCGCTGGAGGCCCTTTTCGACGCCACCTCCTGAACGCGCCGGGCCGATCCGTTTGAATCGCTTCGGGGCGCGCGCTACAATACCGGTCGTCCCCTCCGCATCCCCTAATCCTTGTCAAATGAAAGAGATAGCGCATGGCCCTGTGTTTTCACAACACCCTTTCCCGCCAGAAGGAGATCTTTACCCCCCTGGAACCCGGAAAAGTGGGGCTGTACACCTGTGGGCCGACCATCTACAACTTCGCGCACATCGGCAACCTCCGGGCGTACATGTTTGAGGACCTGCTGAGCCGTTATCTGACTTACCGCGGCTACCACGTCAAGCACATCATGAATCTCACGGACGTGGAGGACAAACTCATCCGGACCTGCCGCGAAACGGGGGAGTCGCTCAAGTCGGTGACCGAGCGCTACGCCAACGCGTTCTTTCAGGACCTCGATACCCTGGGGATCCGCCGCGCGTCCGCATATCCGGCCGCCACGGATCACATCGAGGAGATGGTGGCGATGATCAAGGCGTTGCGCGAGAAGGGACACACGTACGAAGCGGATGGAAGCGTCTATTTCCGCCTGGGCAGCTTTCCCGACTATGGCAAGCTCAGCCACATGGACCTCGAACAACTGCAGAATGGGGCCAGCGGCCGGGTCGATCATGACGAATACGAAGCGGGCGACGCGCGCGATTTCGTGCTCTGGAAAGCCTATGTCGAAGAGGATGGCGATGTCTTCTGGGAGACGGAGCTGGGCAAGGGACGCCCGGGCTGGCACATCGAGTGCTCGGCCATGGCGGTGAAGTACCTGGGCAACCACTTCGACATTCACTGCGGCGGGGTGGACAACATCTTTCCCCACCACGAGAACGAAATCGCCCAGTCCTGCTGCGCGACCGGCGGCCACTTCGTGAATTACTGGCTCCACTGCGCCCACCTGATGGTGGACGGCCGCAAGATGTCGAAGTCGCTGGGGAATTTCTACACGCTCCGCGATCTGCTGGAACGCGGGCTCGACCCGCTGGCGATCCGCTGGGCGCTGCTGGCCATTCACTACCGCCAGCCCAACAATTTCACGATCAAGACCGTGGAAGACGCCAGCCAGGCCCTCCAGCGCATCCGCGATTTCCGGCAGCGCCTGGGCGAAGTCCGCGGGCCGGGCGGAGACCTCCGGGAGCGCTGCGAGGCCTGCGAAACGGAATTCACCCGCGCGCTGGACGACGACTTGAACATTTCCGGCGGCCTGGGAGCGGTGTTCGATTTCATTCGGGCGGCGAACCGGGAACTCGACGCGCAGGCGGTGGGCGAGGAGGGCGCGGCCAATGCGCTCGCCTTGCTCGATCGCCTGAACGAGGTGACCGGCCTTTTCGCGCCCGGCGCGGGTTCCGAGGAAACCCCCGCCGATATCATCGAGCGCGTCAACCAGCGGCAACAGGCCCGCCGCGACAAGGACTTCGCGCGGGCGGACGCCATCCGCGACGCCCTGGCGGCGGAAGGCTGGATCATCGAAGACACCCCCGACGGCGCCCGGGTGAAGCGGGCCTGATCCCGGAGGCGCGCTGCCGCCCGGCGGATGGAACCTTTCCGGCGCACCCGGGTTCAACTCTGTGACAGAGAGGTTCGCCCCCGCATGAGGGAACTCGATGACTGGGCGCTTGTAGAGCGGGCGCAATCCGGAAACAGCGATGCGTTTGCCCTGATCGTGCGGCGGTATCAGGGACCCGTCGTGCACTTTTGCTACCGTATGGTCGGTTCCCGGCAGGATGCCGAGGATATTGCGCAGGAGGCTTTCCTGCGGGTCTACCGCTATCTGGGCCGCCTGCGCCCGGAAGCCCGGTTTTCCACCTTCCTCTTCGGGATCGCGCGCAATCTGGCGCTCAATCACCTGCGGGATGCGCGCCGGCGCGGCCGGGACCGGGCGCAGCCCCTGGACGCGCGCCCCGATGTGGAATCGCGCTACGGGCGCCCCGCGCACGACGCCGAGGCAAGCGAAACCGGCGCGCGCATCGCCGCCGCGCTGGCGCAGCTCAGCCCCGAGCACCGGATGGCCGTCCATCTGCGCGAAATCGAAGGTCTGGACTACGCGGACATCGCCCGGATCATGCGGTGCCGGCCGGGCACGGTGAAAAGCCGCCTGGCCCGCGCGCGCGACCAGTTGCGGCGGCTGATCCTCGAACAGGAGAGTGACGCACCATGAAGTCCCCCCACGTTCTGCGGGAATTGAGCGCCTATATCGACGGCGAGGCGCGCAACCCGGATCGCATAGCCCGGCATCTGCAATCCTGCCCGGACTGCGCCCGCCGCCACCTCGACCTGCTGAAGATCGCCTACCAGATCCGCGGCTTGGAGGGGCCGGCTGTCTCCGCCGGCTTTGAGGGCCGGGTGGTCGCGCGGGCGGCGGAACCGCAGGAGCGTGAGATTTCGTGGCTCTGGGCCGGAGGCCACCCCCTCGTGGCGTGTGCGGCCATCTTCGCGGTGATCGCGGGTGTCGCGGCCTTCAACACCATGCGCGCGGATGCGCCGCCCCGGATCGGGGCCGAGTTGGCGCCCGCGCTGAACCCGGCCTGGCGCGAAGACGAGCCGGTGGTGGCGGCGCTGGCGCACCTGCTGGAGACCGGGGCCCCCACGGATCTTTTCGCGGCCTTCGATGGCGTGGAAGACGAGCTTCCGGACCGCGGCGACGTTCCGCTGGAGGAGGTATTGGATATGTTGGCGGAAGGCGCGATTGGCGGCGGCGGCGCGGAGGAGGCGTATGCGGGGTTTGGCGCGCCGCTCGATGACCTGGTGGAATTGGATCGGCGCGTGTTGGCCGATATGCTGGAAGAATACAGAGGCGAGGTGTGAAATGAACATCGGGCGTTTATTGCAGATCGTGTTGCCGGCGCTCCTGCTGTTGCTGGCGGGGCCCGTGTTGGCTCAGCCGGAAGGCGGGGCACAGGAAGACGGGAGCGCGGCGCGGCGCGCGCAGGCGCAGGAGTCGCGAAAGCTGCTGGAAGAGGTGCTGATGGCGCGGCTCTCGCGGGACCTGGCGCTGGAAGAGGGCCAGACGGTCGTGCTGGTCAAGCGCCTGGCCGAGTTTCGCGAGCGGGCGGCGGGATTCCGCCGGGATCGCATGCAGTTGATGCGGTCGCTCAAGCAGGCGGTGCGCGAGAGCCAGGATGAGGGCGCGATCACGGCCCTGCTCGAGCAGATCGCGGAGCACGACGAGGCCGCGTTCCGCGCGCGCCAGGAGGTGCTGGACGTGGAGGGCCTCGATCTGACGGCGTGGCAGCAGGCCCGGCTGCTTATCTTCGTAAACGAATTTGAAGCCGACATGCGGCGCCTGCTCAACCAGGCGCAGGAGCGCCGATCGCAGGCGATCCAGCGTGGCCAGATGCGCGGCGGGCCGGATCGCGAGCGGGGCGCCCGCGGGCCCGGCGAATCCGCGGAGGGGGAGGATACGGAGCCGGACGAGGGCAACACGGGTCCCGCCGGAGGCGGAGGAACGGAAACCCCCTGATTTTCCGGGGAAACGGCCTCGCGCTATGCTGGCGCGTCGCGGCGCGGGTATGGTACCATCCACGCTCGTTTGCAGCAAAGGCCTTTTCTTCTGGAGTTTCCGTTGGATTACATTAAAGCATTCATTTTGGCGGTGGTGGAAGGTGTGACGGAGTTCCTTCCGGTCAGCAGCACCGGCCACCTTATTCTTGTCGAGTCGCTCCTGGCGATGGGCGACGACCCGAGCTTTACGGCGACGTTTATCGTCATTATCCAGTTGCCCGCGATTCTCTCGGTCTGTGTTTATTTTCGCAAGACCTTGTGGCCGTTTGAGGGCGGGTCGCTCGATCCCGCCACGGTGACCCTCTGGACGAAGGTGGTCGCCGCGTTTCTTCCGGCCGCCGTGCTCGGTTTCCTGCTCGACGATTTCATCGAGACGCTGTTCGACGACCTGGTGGTGGCGGCCGCGCTGATCGTGGGCGGTATCGTGCTCATCGTCATCGAGCAGCGGAAGCACCAGGGGGCGACCGACACGATCGCGGCGCTGACGTACCGGCAGGCCGTGGGGATAGGCTTCATTCAGTGCCTGGCGATGATCCCGGGGACATCCCGATCCGGCGCAACCATCATCGGGGGCCTGCTGCTTGGCGCGAGCCGCCCCGTTGCCGCGGAGTTTTCGTTCTTTCTCGCCATTCCCACGATGCTTGGGGCGACGGCCTACAAGCTGGTGAAGAGCGGATTCGCCTTCACATCGCACCAGTGGGCGCTGATCGCGGTGGGCTCGGTGGTGTCCTTTCTGGTGGCGTACGCGGTAATTGCGATGTTCATGGCCTACATCCGCCGCCACACCTTTGTGGCGTTTGGGGTATACCGTATCGTTCTGGGGTTGATCGTCCTTCTGGTTCTATACGTGCTCTAGATCCGGCCGCTCCGGCCGCGGGAGTGTACGCGAGATGTCCGGGTATTCAAGCGAGATAGCCAGGTACCAGCTTATTGCCTTCGCGATAGCCGCCGCGCCGCCCGTCTACATGCTGGTAATCCTGGTTATGAAGCTCTCGGGCGCCCTGCCGGAGAACGGCTTCGTCGAGTTTCCGGCGGACATTGCGCCGCTGATATCGCTCGCCCTGCTCGGCGCCGGCGTCGTGGCCCCGCTCACGTCCTTCTTCCTCAAGCCCGTTCTGATGGCGCGGCAGCGCCAGTCCAGTACGCCGCCGGGGCGCTTTCACGTGGCGCTGGTATCGATGGCGCTGTCGGAGTCCGGGGCCGTGCTGGGACTGGTATTGATGCTGATGACCGGCAACCTTCTCTACGGCGGCCTGCTCTGCGGTCTCTCCTTCGCCATAACCTGTTTTCATATTCCCGGCCGCCACTGGCTCGCGTTCGGCGGCGCAACGCAATAACAGACCCACCCGCGCGGCGGGATCGCCGCCGAATGCCGGTAACCATTTTGACACGGTGGGCGTAGCGGCGCTACAGTATGGGCGAGGAGCGTGGCCAGCAGGGGAGGATCTCGCCGCCTGTCGTAATTTCCTCCTGTACGGCTTTCCCGGTCGCGCGCCGTTCGTCAATCTCA
Source organism: Candidatus Hydrogenedentota bacterium (assembly GCA_019637335.1). NCBI lineage: Bacteria > Pseudomonadati > Candidatus Hydrogenedentota > Candidatus Hydrogenedentota bacterium. The sequence continues at coordinate 91,129 of JAHBVV010000020.1, forward strand.
TCGTGCTCAGCAGGAGGTTTGAGTTGGGTTTCTTTTCCAGGCGCCATGAGTTCCTCAATGCGAGTCTCCGGATTGCGCTGGACCTCTCCTGTCTCGCCGGGGTCTACCTTCTGGCGGCCGTGCTGGTCCTGCCCGAGGGGGGATCGCTCGTAGCCTACGCGCGATCGGGCCTTCCGTACCTCGTGGCCTTCTCGACGATCTGGATCCTGGTTGCGACCGATCAGCGCCTCTTTCTCTCCCGGCGGAGCGAAGCCATGGTGGCGCTGCTCTTTTCCGTGGCGAAGGCTTTCTTCACCGCGTTCCTTTTCACGGTGTTCGTGATCGCGCTGTACATGCGCAATGACGACGGAAGCTCCGATCTGGACCGCACCTTTCTCTTTGTTTTCGGGCTTCTGGCGCTGTGCACCTTGCTCTTGTTCCGGCTGCTTCTCGGGTTGAGCCTGTGGAACCTGCGCCGCCGCGGCTTCAATTCGCGACGGATTCTGATCATCGGCAGCAACGCGCGCACGCAGAAGCTCGTGGACATTCTGCACGCAAACGAGCAGTACGGCTACCACGTCGAGGGCTTCCTGGAAGTGGACCCGGATCGCCGCCCGCTGCTGGAGGAGCGCGGGGTGACCTATCTGGGCCCCCTGGACGAGCTGGACAAGATCCTGGTTAACCGCGTCATTGACGCGGTCTATATCGCGCTGCCGGTGCGCTCCTATTACGAGAAGATCCAGAGCGCGGCCCACCTCTGCGAGGGCGTCGGCGTGCCCGTGCGCTTCATGGCGGACCTGTTCCCCCTTCGCCTCGCCACCAGTGAGATGAACCATGTGGGGGACATCCCGCTGCTGTCGCTTTCCACGGAGCCCGGCGCGCGACCGCAATTCGCCTTGCACCGCGCCGTGGATATGGGGGTTTCCGCGCTGTTGCTGGTGGTGTTGTCGCCCGTGTTTCTGCTCGCGGCCGCCCTCGTGAAACTCGACTCGCCGGGGCCGGTCTTTACCACCCGGCCCCGAAGGACGCCGGGCGGGTCCATCGACCTGTGGGTGTTCCGCACCACGTCCGCCTCCACCCCGGAAGGCGGCGAGCCGGCGCTGACGCGCACCGGGCAAGTTTTCCGGCGGTACGGGATCGACGAATTGCCCGAGCTGATCAACGTGTTTCGGGGGGAGATCAGCCTGTCCGGCCCGATAGCCGGCGATGGCCGCGCAAGCAAGGTGGATAGCCCCGTTTAGTCCGAACACGCTCCCGATCAGGTTGAGGTAACTACATTGTTAATGTCTTCCAGCCCGCGAAAACGCGCAGTCCCGCCCGGCGTGCTTATCTTTCTGGACACCTGCTGCATTGTGGGCGCTTTTGCGACGGCGATAAACCAGTATGTTCCAATGACCGAGCCCATCTGGCCGTCGGTGCGCGAAAACCTGCCCTACCTGGCCGTCATGTTGCTCGTCTGGTACAGCGCGGCGTTCGAGCGCGGGTTGTGGAGCGTGCGCAACCGCCAGGATGTCGTTCACTATCTGAGCGCCGTGACGAAGGCCGTCGGCGACGCGTGCGTGATCTGCGTCTTCGTCATGGTGCTGTTCACGCGCGGCGCGCTCAACCAGGTTTTCCTGGTGGTGTTTTGCCTTTCCACGCTGGCGTTTCTGCTCATGTTTCGCTTCGGCCTGCGCCTGATTATCCACAAGCTCCGCGACTTCGGGTATAACCAGCAGCGCGCCGCGATTGTGGGCGCGAACGTGCGCACGCGACGCCTCATCGAGGTGCTGCGGAGCCAGCAGGGTCTCGGGTATACGCTTGTGGGCGTGCTCGACGACGACCCCGGGCGCGCGAGCGCCATCGAAGGGACCGGCGTCCCCTATGCGGGGAAAATTGAGCAACTCGAGGGCATGGTCGAGCGCGGGGAGGTCGAGGAAGTATACATATCCCTTCCGGTCCGGTCGTGCTACGAGGAGATCCAGGGGATCGCGCACCTGTGTGAAGGCGCCTCGGCGCCGGTGCACATGGTGGCGGACCTGTTTCCGATGCGGGTGGCGACCAGCCGGCTGATGCACCTGGAAGACATTCCGCTGCTGAACCTTTCGACGATCCCGGAAGCGCACGGCAAGGTGTTCATGAAGCGGGCCATTGATTTCATCGGCTCGTCCATTCTGATATTCATCCTGTGCGTACCGGTTCCCCTGATTCCTATCCTGGCGCTGCTCATCAAGCTTGACTCCAAGGGGCCCGTGTTCTTCCTGCAGGAACGCGTCGGCCAGAATCAGCGCCGCTTCAAGATGATCAAATTCCGGTCCATGGTGACGAACGCCGAGGAATTGAAGGCGAAGCTTCTCGAGCAGAACGAAATGGACGGTCCGGTCTTCAAGATTAAGAATGACCCGCGGATCACGCGTCTGGGGCGCTTCATACGAAAGTACAGCCTGGACGAATTCCCGCAGCTCTTCAATGTCTGGCGCGGGGAGATGAGTCTGGTCGGCCCGCGCCCGCCGATTCCCTCGGAGGTGGAGGAATACTCCTGGAGCCAGCGGCGGCGGTTGAGCGTTCGCCCGGGGATGACCGGCCTCTGGCAGGTGAGCGGGCGAAATGACGTTACCTTCGAAGAGTGGGTTGAGATGGATTTGGAATACATCGATTCGTGGTCCATCTGGCTGGATTTTGTTATATTGATGAAAACCTTCCGGGCGGTTGTCGCCGGGCGGGGCGCGTCCTAAAAAATTTCCCTGTGGGCCATTCCCCGCGGCCATTACGGCTGTTCGCACGAAGTGGCGCGCCGCTCGGCGCGCCAGGTCTGACGCTCAGGCCAGGATTGTAGCGTCGCGCGCCCTGTCCCTGTTCCGCGTGGCCTCCGCGATGCCGCAGCAGCCGCCGCGCGCCCCGGTCCGGTGGTCGCATAAGTAACCTATTGGATAGGAGCCGCAATTGTTTCAAGTCACGGCGAGGAGCGGGGCGTCGAAGGGCACATCCTGGGTGATCGCGGAGCGTCCGCTCGTGTTCGGGCGTGACATCGTGTGCGACATCCGGGTGAGCGATCCCCTCGTATCGCGCCGTCACTGCCAGATCTGGCTGGATGGCGATCGCGTGACGCTGCGTGATCTGGGCAGCAGCAACGCTACCTTCGTCAACGGCGAGCCGGTCAAGGAGGCGCGGCTGGAGCCTGGCGACGAGGTGGCGGTCGGCAGCGCGATATTCCTCGTTGCGCGGGTGGTGATGGACACCGAGGTTCCGTCGTTTTCCCCGAACTCGCCTCCGCCCACTCAATCTTTGGTGCCCGGCGAGCCCCTCTATCTCGACCGCGACCGCACCGCGCTCGCGGTCCAGGGCCGCCCGCGCACGGCGGAGGATCTCGCCGAACTGTTCGCGCTGGGCCGACTGCTCAGCGAGGCCTCCTCCTTCTCGGGCCTCATTATGGCGCTGGTGCAGCGCGTGGCGGATCGATTTTCGCCGCGCGTGGTGTTGGTCGCGTACCGCCGCTACCTGGGCGAGGGCCTCGACTTCTACCCGCAGGACAGCCACCGGCTGTTTTCCTCGCGGTATCCTGTGGACGAGGTGATCGGACGTTGCATGCAGGATCAGCAGGGGGTGCTTCTGCCGGAGGGTTATCGCAACGGGGAGGAAGCGGGGGTGCGCACGACGCTGGTCGCGCCCATGGTGCTCGGCCAGGAGGCGATCGGCGCGCTCATCGTGCAGGCCGAGTCGCCTGTGCAGATCTACGACGAGGGCGATCTCGAGTATCTGCTCGCCGTGGCGCAGGTCACGGCGCCTTACGCGCACGCGCTGGACCGGCTCCGTATCCTGGAGCGCGAGAACGAGCTGCTGGTCGCGGGCGCCGCGGAAGGCGTGGCGCTGATCGGGGAGAGCCCGGCCGTCGAGCGGGTTCGGGGCCTGGCCCGGGACTGCGCGCGGTCGGATTTGAACACGATTGTGCTCGGGGAGACGGGCACGGGCAAGGAACTCGTCGTGCGCCTTATCCACCAGCTGTCGGCCCGATCGTCCGCGCCGCTGACGGTGGTGAATTGCGCGGCGATACCGCCCGAGCTGCTGGAGAGCGAACTGTTTGGTTACGAGCGCGGGGCGTTTACCGGCGCGCACAAGCAGAAAACCGGCCTTTTCGAAGAAAGCGACGGCGGCACGATGTTCCTGGATGAGCTGTGCGATCTCAGCCCGGCGAACCAGGCGCGGCTCCTGCGCGCAATCGAGACGGGGATCTTCCGGCGGCTGGGCGGGACCTCGGACATCCGCGTGAACGTCCGTTTCATCAGCGCGACGAACCGGAACATGGCCGAAGAGGTCAAGAGCGGCGCATTCCGGCGCGACTTGTACCACCGGCTGGGCGTCTTCGAAATCACGATCCCGCCGCTTCGCGAGCGCAAGAGCGATATTCAACTCCTGGCGAAGCATTTCCACCGCCAGGCGCGCGAGCGCCTGGGCAACCGAACCCTGGGTTTTACGGAGGACGCGCTCCGCTACCTGGAGGGCCAGCCGTGGCACGGGAACGTGCGCGAACTGCGGAACCGGATCGAACGTGCGATGGTAACCGCGCCGACGGAGCGTATCCGGCGCAAGGACCTGGAGCAGAGTCCCGACGCGGCGCACTCGGACGGCGAGCAGCCGCTCGCGACCCTGGAGGAGGCCGAAAAGGCCCACATTCACGAGGCGCTTCTCCGCTGCGATGGGAACATCGCGGCGGCGGCGCAGCTGCTGGATATCGGGCGCAGCACACTCTACCGGAAGGTCAGCGAGTACCGCCTTCTGTAGCCGCGCCGGCGCCGCTCAGCGCTTGCAGTTCGCGCTGGATCTGGCCGGCCGCGCCCGGCGCGAGGTCCGGATCGGCGAGCAGGCGCTGGAAGGTGGCGCGCGCTTCCTCCGCATTGCCGGCGGCGGCCAAAGCCCGCGCGATGCTCCACTGGATCTCCAGGTGATCCGGGAATTCGGCCTCGGCTTCCCGGAGGCGTTCAAGCGCGCCCTCCGCGTCGCCGCCGCGCAGAAGCAGATCGCCCCAGTGGACCGCGCAGGCGGCGCGCTGTTCGCCTTCCAGACAACCATGGGCGCGTTCGAAGAGTGTTGCCGCCAGGTCCCGCCCGCCGAGGGTTGCCGCCACGATCCCCAGATTGAGGGCGCTTTCGCAGGGCGCCCCGACGTCCGCCTGGAGCTGGTCGTAGGCCTCCTGGACCCGGCTGGCCGCCCAGCCATACGCCAGCATAAGCGCAAGGGGGGGCGTCTGTGGGGGTTGCGCGCGCAGCGCGGCGAGCAATACGCGGGAGGCGGCGTCGAGCTGGCCCGCGGGATCGCGCAACACCATGGCGACCGCCTCCACCTGGGGCAGCGGGGTTTCGGCGCGCTCCGCGAGCGCATCGGCGGACGCCAGCAGGGTGTCGTCGAAGTCCTGCCGCCGTTGATGTTTCTCGGTAAACGTGGCGAAGCGGTTCCACAGGTCCGGGCGCATGGGGCCGGCCTCCACGGCGCGGGCCAGGGCGTCGGCGGCGCCTTCGGCATCGCCAAAGCCCTCGTCCAGCACGGCTGCAAGCCAGGACCACGCCTCCGCGAGCTCCGCCCGATCCGCGGCGGACGGGTCGGTGATCGCCAGCAGCATGTCGATCTGCCTGTACAGCACGCCGCGGTATTGATCGAAGCGATCGTGCTGCTTCGCAAACTCGTAGAACGCCGTCCAGGATGATTTGTCTTCCGGGGCGATCTGGATTGCGGCGGCCAATGCCTGGCCCGCCGCGTCCAAATCGCCCTGGGCGGATTCGACCTGCATGATCATGCGGTAGATCTCGGCCGGGTTCCGCGCGCCGCCGTCAATGGCCTCCTGGAAGTGATCGCGGGCGGCGGCCCAGTGCGCGCCCGCCTCATCGGCGCGGTCGGGCTGGTCGCGCTTGAGTATAGCGGCGATCGACTCAACGCGCCCCAGGAGACCGTGCGCCGAAGGCAGGCCGGGCGCGGTCTCCAGAATCGCGCGCGCGTTTTCGCGCGCCGCCTCCAGCCGGTCTTCGGCCACCGGGATCCCGCCTTCCTCGCGCGCAGCGGCCTGCGCGAGCATGAGGTTCGCGCGCCCGGCGGGGAGGTGGTTCAGAAAAGCGTGGGGATTGAGCGCGAGCGCGGTCTCGAAGTGCCGCAGCGCGGCATCGGGCCGCTGCCGGTCCAGCTCGGCCAGGCCCATGTGCCCGGGGATCCTCCAGTTCCAGCCGGCGTGCCCCGCGGCGGATTCGAAGGCCCGCATGGCTGCGTCCAGATCGCCGGCTTGCCGGGCATCCTCGCCCGCATTGAAGTGATACTCGGAGACGAAACGGCGGGTTTCCTGCCAGGTGGCCAGGGCCAGCAGCACGGCGAAGGCGGCGCGCAGCGCGCGGGACCAGCCGGGCGGCAAGGAGGCCGCGTTCTGGCGGTTCTCACGCCAGAGCCCGTCGAGCAGGCCCATCACGATGAAGAAGAGCGCGGCGGTGACGGGTACGCGGAGGTTGAAGCCGAAGAGGCCGTCGATGGCGAAGGCGGCGAAGAAGGCGGCGAAGGCGTAGCCCAGGCGGCGGTGGGCGGGGGAGGGTCCCTGCGCGGCCATCAGCAGGCCAAAACCCGCGCCGAGCACAATCAGGGTGAGGTAGAGCCCGGCGGCCGCGATGCCGCCGTCGATGGCCAGCTCCAGGAGGTCATTGTGCACATGTTCGTTGACCCGCAGCTCCTGCGCGAACCAGGCCTGCTCGAAGGGGGTCCAGTGGGGCGCGTAGGCCAGCGCGTAGACGCCGGGCCCATGCCCAACCAGGGGAGACTCGAACAGCATGCTGGTTGCGCTGACGTAGGATTGGTAGCGGAGGAGCAGGGAGAGGTCTAGGGGGAAGATCTGGCCCGTCCGCAGGTGGGTCATGTACATGGCGCTTCCGGCGGCGGCGAATCCGAGCGCGGCGAAGATCAGGAGCGAGGCCGTTACGCCCAGCACGGGGCGCCGGGACTTGCGGAGGAACACCCAGGAGATCGCCACGAGCGCGGCGGCCCCCGCCAGCGCGATCCAGCCGGCGCGTTGCCCGGTGCTGGCGAGGTGGAAGAGCAGCACGGGCGCCAGCACCCAGGCTGTCCACGCCGCGCCCGAGCGCAACAGGCAGGCGATCATGATCAGCGCGAGAATAATTGCGTGCGCGGCGTAGTTGGGGTTGCCGAAGGTCGCCGGGAGATTCGTGTAGGTATCGCTCGTCCTGTCCTCCCAGGGGAAGGGGTCGAGGCCGGCTTTCTGCGCCACGGCGTACAGCCCGGCCACAAAGACCGCGGTACAGAAGACGGTGAACAGGCGGAGGACCTGCTCGGGCGTCCGGTAGATCTGGCTGGCCAGCCAGTAGAGCGCAAATAGGCCGAAGAATTGCCCGGTCTCGAGCAGGCTGTAGCGGAAGTAGCCGGAAAAGGCGGTTCCGATGGCGAAAAACGCGAGCAGGCAGAGGATGACCTCGGCAAAGATGGCGGGCCGGCGGAGCGGGCGCCCGGTAATCCAGCTGACGAGCACATAGCTGCCCGCGAGCAGCCCCGCCGCCCAGGCGGTGATCAGCTCCTTGATGTGAATCGTCGGATCGTCCGTGCCCCAGTACATGGCGAGCACCAGAACAAACAAATAGGCGGCGAGCGCGAATCGGTAGAACGAATCGAGCTTGGAAGCAGGTTGGCTCACGAGTATCTCCAGGGATCGCGGGCGGCGCGGGGCGACCGGTAGACGCCGTTCCCGCCGGCAAACGGCGAGTTGCGCGCACCGCGAGATGCCGGCGGGGCGTTTCCCCGTATGGGGGGTGAAGTGCGTATGCTACCATTGCCATCCGGGAAGGCGCAATGACTTGCGGCGGGCGGATCTGCTAGGATGCCGCGCATAACCCGCCCACAACCAGGGGCCGCGTATCCGCGGCCCCGCAATGGATTCCATGACAGCAGATACCCCCAGCCCCACCGATTGCGCGCTGGCGCCGGTTGCGCCGCGCGGCGCCTACGAGGTGCTGCTTGCAATCAGCGCAATCGCCTTCCTCGTCCTTGCCGGGGCCTTGATAGGTTACCGCGTGTATGGCGCGCAATTGACGGCCGGTCTCGATGCGGCGTGCGCCGAGGCTTCGTTTCAGGCGGGCCAGAAATTCGAAGCGCAGGGTAACCTGGCGCAGGCGGTATTGAAGTACCGGCAGGCGTTGGGGGGGCGATTCTCGAATGACGAGTCGCGCTTCATGTGCGGGCGGGCAATAGGCGACCTGTTGGTCCGGCAGGGCATGCATGAAGAGGCTACCGAGGCCTACGATGAACTTCCCCCGGAAGCCTTCCGCCTGTCCGGGCACTACACCGGATACGTGACCGCGCTGTGGCGCACGGGCGCGCTGGAACGCGCGCGGAAACTCGGGGAGATTTGGCTGGAGAAAGCGGACGCCGAGGCGGACAGTACGCAGCGCGTCTGGGCCCGCCACGTCCTGCACGGCGTCGCCCGGGAGGAGGGGGACGTCGACGCCGCGCTCCGGTATGGCCGGGACCTGTTGGCGATCGATCCCGGCCACTCGACGGCAAACACGGTCGCGCGCCTGCTGATCGATCGCGGCGAGTTCGACGCCGCGCGCGAAGTCGTCGAGACGATGCTTCGAAACACGGAGAGCCCGGGACTCCGGCGCGCGGGCGAGCGGGTATTGCAGCAGATTGCGGCCGCCGCCGCCGGAAAGTCGGACCCGTGACCCGGTCGCGCGCGCGTTGGCGGGATGCGACGGCCCGATGACACGCCGGATCGCCTTTTGCCACTTCACATCCGACACCTGCGGGGGGTCCGATCGCGCCCTTTTCGATTTGGTGGCGCACCTGGACCCTTCACGCTTCACGCCCTTCCTGCTGCTCAAGGCCGGCGACCCGATGGCGGCGGAATACCGCGCCCTGGGCGCGGAGGTGGCCGAGATCCCGTTTGTCTCCCCGAGGCGCGCGCTGGAATGGCGCAAGTTGACGGCGTTTTTCCTGTGGTTCTGGCCGCACACGCTGCGCGCCGCGCGCCAGTTCCGCCGCTGGAACGCCGATCTGGTACACGTGAACACGAGCACGAACCTGCAAGGGGCCGTGGCCGCCCGATTGGCGCGCAGGCCGTTGGTCTGGCACGTGCGCGAGCTTATCCCCGATTCACGATCCGGCGCCCTGATGCGCGCGATGGTCCCGATCCTCGCCACGCGCGCGGTGGCGATTTCGAGCGCGGTGGCGGCGAGCCTGGAGCGATGCGGCGCACGCCTGCGCACGGTCCCGGACGGCATCGACCTGGCTCGCTACCTGGAATCCGAGCGCACCGGCGCCGTTCGAGCGGAGTTTGGCGTTCCGGACGGCGCGCCGCTCGTGGTGACGGTGGGGCGCCTGGAGCCGTGGAAGGGGCAGGATGTGTTGATCGAGGCGGCGCCGGCCTTGTTTGCCGGCATGCCCGAAGCACATATCCTGATCGTGGGCGGGGCGGCGGTCAACAAGCCGGAATACGCGGTCGCGTTGCAAAATCGTTGCCGGGAACTGGGCCTCGAGGGCCGGGTGCGCTTCACCGGGGTGCGGCATGATATTCCGGCCATACTCGCGGACGCGGACGTCCTGGTGTTACCCTCGGTAACGCCCGAACCCTTCGGGCTGACCGTGATCGAGGCGATGGCGTCGGCGCGGCCCGTGGTGGCGACGGCGGCGGGCGGCCCGCTGGACACGGTGGTGGAAGGGGAGACCGGGCGGCTGGTGAGGCCCGGCGATCCCAATGCGCTGGCGGCGGCGGTGCTTTCCGTGCTGCGGGATCCGGCGGGCGCGGCGGACCTCGGCGAGGCCGGGCGGCGCCGCGCGGTGGCGCGCTATGGCATCGGGCGGCTGGTGGCGGATATGGCGGGTGTCTTTGAAGAATTGACCGCGCGCGGCGACCGGGATGCCGATCGCCGCGCGCGCGTTCGGGACGGCGTTTGAATCGGGGCCGCAAGGCCGCACAGGAACATGGAGAGCGACATGGCAAAGATTCTGGTTACCGGCGGCGCCGGGTTTATCGGCAGCCACATTGTGGACGCCTGTATCGAGGCGGGCCACGTGGTGTGTATCGTGGACGATTTCAGTTCCGGCGTGCACGAAAACGTGAACGCGGCCGCGACGGTTTACGACATGGACATCCGCTCCGGCGGGCTGGCGAGCGTGTTTGAAACGGAGCAACCGTCGATTGTGTTTCACCTCGCCGCGCAGATGGACGTGCGCCGGAGCGTGCAGGATCCCATCTTCGACGCGGGCGTGAATATCCTCGGCGGCTTGAACATGCTGGAATGCGCCGTGGCCCACGGTGTGAAGAAGGTCTTGTTCTCGTCCACCGGCGGCGCGATCTACGGCGTTCAGGATACGCTGCCCGCTTCCGAAGAGGCGATCCCGAAACCGGAGTGCCAGTACGCCGCGAGCAAGCTCGCCTTCGAGCACTATCTCGCGCTGTACGGCCGCCTCTATGGCCTCCGCTACACGATTCTTCGCTTCCCGAACGTCTACGGGCCGCGGCAGCGCGCCGATGGCGAGGCGGGCGTCTGCGCGATTCTCGCCGGACTCATGCTCGACGGCAAGAACCCCACCCTCTACGGGCACGGCATGCCGCTGCGCGACTACGTCTACGTGAAGGACATCGCCCGCGCCGGGCTGCTCGCGCTCGATATGGGCGACGGCGAGACGCTGAACCTCGGATCGGGCGAGGGAACCTCGGTCCGCGCGCTCTTCGATATTCTCAAGAAGGCCCTCGATTTCCGGGGCGAGCCGGTGCTGGCGGACCTGCGCCCGGGCGAAGTCCAGGAGAACTACATCACCGGCGACCGCGCGGCGAAGGTGCTGGGCTGGAAGCCCGAGGTGGGCCTGGAAGAAGGGCTCCGGGCGACCGCGGAATATATTCAGGATAATCGGGGGTAAAGGTATCCCAGACCGGCGCGAGTTTGTGGCCAGGTTCTGGTAGAATCGGAACAGGGAAAACAGGCTGGAGATCCGACAATGACGAGTTCCGAGACGACTGCGGAAGGGTTTGTGGCCATACTGAAGGCGTTGTCAAAAGCCGATCAAGATGCCGTATTGGCGCGAATCGCCTGCGACGAAGAGTTTGGTCAGGATCTGATCGACCTTGCCACGATTGAGGCCCGAAAGGACGAACCCGAGCGGCCATTCCGTGAGTATCTTGAACAAAAGCGGGGCCAATGAGGCGTGCCATATAGCGTCTCTATCAAGCGGTCCGCGGAAAAGGAAATTGACGATCTCCCCGTGGGCATCTTTGAACGGGTGGCGTCGGCTATCCTTGAGCTGGAGGCGGAACCCCGGCCACCTGGGTGCGTAAAGCTTCGGGGAATGGACAAATTCCGAATTCGCGTTGGGTCTTATCGAATTCTATACACGATTGATGATGAGAGGCTTTCAGTCCGGGTGGTGGCCGTGGGACATCGCGGCGATGTTTACCGCAAGTGACTTGACACAGCCTGGAACGGGCATTACTTCGGAGATAACCTGTGAATCGTCTCATGTTTATTGCGATTGGCGTACTATCTAGTCTTGGGACAGGATTCGCCCTGGCCGCCGAGCTTCCCCGCGTCTTCGTTTCCACCGACATCGGCGGGAGCGATCCGGACGATTTCCAGTCCATGGTACACTACCTGGTCTATGCGGACCGCTTTGAAACGGAGGGCCTGATAAGCTCGCCGCCGGACAAGGGGCGCGCGGCGCATTTGCTGGAGGCCATCGACGCCTATGCCGTGGACTACGAAAATCTCCGAACGTGGTCGGCGGATTACCCGGCGCCGGATGCGTTGCGCGCGGTGGTTCGCCAGGGCGCCATCGACCCCCAGGCGGGTGAGACGCCGGAAACACTGAGTGAAGGGGCGGCGCTTCTTATCGAGCGCGCCCGCATGGATGACCCGCGCCCGCTTTATGTGCTGGTGTGGGGCTCCATCACGGATGTGGCGCAGGCCGTGCACGCGGCGCCGGAAATCAAGAAATCGATCCGGGTCTACGCCATCGCGTCATGGAACACCAGCCAGGACCGCAAGGCGCGAGATTACCTCTTCAACCACCACCCCGACCTGTGGTGGATCGAAAGCGAAACGACCTTCCGCGGCATGTACATGGGCGGGAACCAGGCGGGCGAGTGGGGGAACGTGGCGTTTCCCGCGGAGCACGTGGCGGGGCACGGGGCCCTGGGCGCGCTGTTTATGGCGCAGAAGCGGGACATCAAGATGGGCGACACGCCGAGCGTGTTGTACCTGCTGCACGGCGATCCGGCGGACCCCGAGGGCGAGCACTGGGGCGGCGCCTACGTGCGGCCCATGCCGGATGAACGCCCCAACTACTGGCGCGACAACCCCGACCCGGCGCTGCAACACAAGGACAAGCCCGGCGCGGTGACGGTCAGCCGCTGGCGCGAGGACTTCCTGTCGGACTGGCGCGATCGGATGGATCGCGTACGGGCGAAGAAGGGCGCGGAGTAGAGCCTGGTTGCCAGCGGAGTTTGCAACGACGCCGTTCGGAGGTCATGATGATCGCCGGGAAAGTTACGCCGATTTTCGGGATGCCAAAAGGCACACAAGTATGGGATAATGACCTGTGTGAAGACCTTCAATTGGAACCACGCCAAGAACCAGCAGCTCGTTGAGACACGAGGGATTTCCTTCGAAGATATTCTCTTCTACATCCAGCAGGGACAAGTGCTGGACGATCTGGAACATCCCAACAGGAGCCGCTATCCCAACCAGCGAGTATTTGTTGTCGGCGTTGATGACGTGGCCTATCTTGTCCCCTATGTCGAAGATGACAGCGAAATTTTTTTGAAGACGATCATTCCCAGCAGGAAAGCGACCAGGAAATACTTTGGAGGTGGATCATGAAGAAAGTAAGGCTCGATACCGAGGAACAGCGCGTGCTCGAAGATTTTGAAGTGGACGCCTTTGGCTCCGTGTTGACACCCGAGCGGAGGCGGAATCTGGCGGAAGCCGCAAAAGCGACCTCAAGAAAGGACCGCCGCATCAATATCCGCATTTCTACCCGAGACCTTACGTCGTTGCAGCGGCGGGCGCTGGAGGAGGGCGTCCCCTACCAAACCCTGGTATCCAGTGTGCTGCACAAATACGTATCGGGCGGGCTGTACGACATTACAGCGAACAAAGCCGTTGGCAAGGACAAGTGAAGGGCGCCTTTTCTCTTCATATCTCGTCGCGAGCGACCATGCCATACCTGTTGCCTGCCATCCCCGTCGTGGCGCTCGGCTTGGCGTCCCGCCGTTACGGCAGCCACCTGCCTCCCTTCCTGGCCGAGTACGCCGGGGACACCCTGTGGGCGCTGCTGGTCTTTCTGGGTATCAGCGCCGCCGCGCCCGGCGCGCGGCTGCTCCACCGGAGCGGGGCGGCCCTCTTCGTCTCGTTTGCTGTAGAATTCAGCCAACTTTATCACGCGCCGTGGATTGACGCGCTTCGCGACACCACGTTGGGCGGGCTGGTGCTGGGCTTTGGCTTTCTGTGGAGCGATCTGGTCTGCTACACGGTGGGAATTGCGCTGGGCGCGCTGGCGGATCGGGCCGTATGTGAAATACGGGAACACTACGGCGAGTGAATTACACGGTCGAGATCCTGCGCCGTGCACAGAAGCAACGTTCCCAGATCGAGCGGATCGATCGTGAGCGTATCATTGAGGCCGTTGGTGGTCTGGCGGTCAATCCCCGTCCCGCCCCCGCGGTTTCCCCAGCACCGCCTCACTCCGGTTTTCCGGGCGTTTTGGCGTCTTGTCCGCGTAGAACGCGCGAATCCGCTCGAAATCCGCCGCCCTGTCCCCCGTGGGCGTCATAACAGGCCCCAGCCCGGCTTCCTTTTTCGCGTAGTCCGCGTACAGCAGCAGAATGGACGCTCCGGCGCGTTCCGCGATGTGGTAGAACCCGGTTCGCCAGTGATCGGTGTAGCGGCGCGTGCCCTCGGGTGCGAGGCCGAGGTAAAAGCGATCGTGCGCCGACAGTGCTTCCACCGCGCTGTCCACGAGGTGCTCGGTGCGCCGCCGCACCACGGGAATCGCGCCGGCCGCGCGCATGAACCAGCCCAGCGGTGGGCGGCACAAGGTGTGCTTGGCGAAGAAATTGCCCTTGATGCCGAAGGCGTTGGCCATCAGGTAGACCACCACAAAATCCCAGTTCGACGTGTGCGGCGCGAAGATGGCCACGATCTTCGGTTCCGGCGGCACGGCCCCGGCAAGGCGCCAGCCCGCCAGCCGCAACAAGGCCCGTGAGATCCACCGGAGCGGGCGATTGACCTGCCCGAAGTTGCGCGCGATGGGCCGGGGCGCGGTATTCATGCGCCGGGCGCCGCGGCGCCGTTCCAGCCGTGCAGCGCGACGGCGATCCCCAGAAACACCTTCGGATCCACCAGCCGGTCCCCCGCGCTCATCCGCTGGACCCATGCGTGTGCTTCCGCGACCGGCACGGCGTGCACGACGATGTCTTCGTCCGCCACACCGCCGCCCGCATGCACCCGGACCACATCCCGCGCGAGGTAATAGTGGACCCGCGCCGCCGTGATTCCGCCGGCACTCGGACCCACCATCAGAAACGCCAACGAATCCGCCGCGTACCCCGTCTCCTCCAGCAACTCGCGGCGCGCCGCGGTTTCCAGCGACTCCTCGCCCTCGTCCCCCGCCAGGCCCGCGACCAGTTCAATCGTCCGGCATCCCAGCGGCGGCCGGTACTGCTCCACGAAGAGCAATTCGCCCTCCGCCGTCACAGCGATCACCGAAACAATGCCGGAGCAGCCCTTGCGCTCCACGTATTCGTAGGTCTCGTGCTCCAGCAGCCGCACAAAGCGGCCTTCTCCCAATATCCGCATGGCCGGGTGGATCCCTTTCTGGTGCTGCGCAGTATACGGAGCGGGGCAAGGCGGATTACAGTTGACAGTTGACAGCGGAGACCACAGGGTGAAAGTGCCTCGATTCCCCGTCCACCCCGTCCACCCTGTCCACCCCGTCCACCCCGTCCACCCCGTCCACCCCGTCCACCCCGTCCACTCTGTCCACCCTGTCCACCCTGTCCACCCTGTCCACCCTGTCCACTCTGTCCACTCTGTCCACCCTGTCCACTCTGTCCACCCTGTCCACTCTGTCCACCCTGTCCACTCTGTCCACTCTGTCCACTCTGTCCAACATCCAACTGTCAACTGTCAACTGTCAACTGTTTGCACGGTCCATCCGGCGCATACTACAATGCGCGCCGTCATTCGACGGCCCCTTTCCCCCTTCCCTACGACCCTTCCAGTGAGGATTTCATGGCAGAGCAGTTCATCTTCACCATGTACGGCCTGAACAAGTACTACGGCCAGAAGCAGGTGCTCAAGGACATCAACCTGAGCTTCTACCCCGGCGCCAAGATCGGCATCGTGGGCGAGAACGGCGCCGGTAAATCGACCGTACTGAAGATCATGGCCGGGCTGGACGACGACTTCCACGGCAAGGCGGAGTTGACCCGCGGCTTCACGCGCGGCCTCGTGCCACAGGAGCCGGTGCTCGATCCCGATCAGACCGTGCGCCAGGCGCTGGAGGCCTCCTTCGGCAACATCATGGCCATGCTCAAGGAATTCGAGGACCTCGGCATGAAAATGGCCAAGCCCATGTCCGACGAGGAAATGGAAGCCTGCATGGAGAAGATGGGGACCCTGCAGGACAAGCTCGACGCGGCGGACGCCTGGAACCTGGAGCAGGTGCTGAACCAGGCCAGCGAGGCGCTGTGCCTGCCGGACGACGACCGGAAGGTCGGCGTGCTCAGCGGCGGCGAAAAGCGGCGCGTGGCCCTCTGCAAGGCGCTGCTGGAAAAGCCCGACCTGCTCCTGCTGGACGAGCCCACCAACCACCTCGACGCGGAGACCGTGGACTGGCTGGAAACGCAGCTCGCCGAATACCACGGCACGGTGATCATCGTCACGCACGACCGCTACTTCCTCGACAACGTGACTAAATGGATCCTGGAGCTCGACCACGGCCAGGGCGTTCCGTGGCAGGGCAACTACTCCGAGTGGCTCGCGCAGAAGCTGGAGAAGATGGCCGCGCAGGAAAAGAAGAACTCCGCCCGCGCGCAGGCCCTCGAGCGCGAGTTGAAGTGGATCAAGATGGGCAGCGCCGCGCGCCATGAACTCAGCCGCGCGCGCCTCGCGGAATACGAGCAACTGCTCGCGAAGGAATCCGCCGAGCAAAACGCCGACAGCGCCACCATCCAGATCGCGCCCGGCCCGGAGCTCGGCCAGCAGGTCATCGAGTTCAAGGGCGTCGCCAAGGCCTTCAGCGACGGCGTGCTCTACCAGGACCTGAACTTCATCGTGCCCCGATCCGCCATCGTCGGCCTCGTCGGCCCGAACGGCGCCGGCAAGACCACGCTCTTCCGCATGATCCTCGGCCAGGAGCAGCCCGACGCCGGCGACGTGCTCGTCGGGCCGTCCGTCAGCCTGTCCTACGTCGACCAGGAGCGCAGCTCGATCGCGGGCGACGTTAGCCTGATCGAGGAGGTCGCCGGCGGCGCCGATTTCGTCAAGCTCGGCAAGCTCGAAGTGCCCGTGCGCCAGTACCTGGCGCGCTTCGGCTTCAAGGGCGCGGACCAGCAGAAAATGGCCAGCCAGCTCTCCGGCGGCGAGCGCAACCGCTGCAACCTCGCCAAGCTCCTCAAGGAAGGCGGCAACGTGCTCCTGCTCGACGAGCCCACCAACGACCTCGACGTGAACACGCTCCGCCTCCTCGAAGAGGCCCTGCTCAACTTCGGCGGCTGCGCCCTGGTCATCAGCCACGACCGCTTCTTCCTCGACCGCGTCTGCACGCACCTGCTGGTCTTCGAGGGAGAGGGCAATGTTCGCTGGTTTGAAGGCAACTACCAGGAATACGAGGCCTGGCGCGTCCAGGAAATGGGCAACAAGCTCTTCGAAAACCGCCGCGCGCGCTACCGGAAGCTGCGGAAGTAGCGGTTAGACTCGGAGTCGTTCGGAGCGGTGAAATTTCGGTCGGCTGAAGCAGCAATGCGGAGCAATAGCAGCAAGCGGTCCGGCAAATTACGAGGAAGCACGGCAAAGGATCGCGGACATTCTTGTCTGCGGCAACGGAAGCGCAAGGTCCCAACGACCGCGCGAAGTCTGTACTGATTGCCGAGCGTCTTCCACGAAGCGCCTCCCGAATTCCACAGTGGTGCGAGAACCCCGTCGAGGCCATGGAAATTCGTGGTCTCGTTGCCGCAGGTCGGTACTCGCTTCTGTTAGAATGGTGTGGCATACACACAGGAGATCCGGAAATGACTAACGCTGAAACAACGGCGGAGGGCTTCCTGGCCGTGTTGAAAGCATTGCCAAAATCGGAGCGAGACGACGTCATCCTACGAATTGCGCGAGACAAGGAAATCGGACGCGACCTCGTGGACCTTGCGATAGTGGCTGAGCGCGAGGATGAGCCGAGCCGTCGCTTTGGGGAGTATGCTGGCCAGCCCTTCGTGCTACCCTTGGCGAAATGGGAGCAGGTCCTCGAAGAGCTTGAGGACCTCGACGATATTCGAGCATACGATGCCGCAAAGTCGGAGTCCGGTGAGTCCGTCCCGTTCGATCAAGCCGTATGCGAGATAAGGGACCGGTACGGCGAGTGAATTCCCGTCCGCCGGGTTGCATGAAGCTTTCGGGGAGACCCGCTTGGCGAATTCGAGTAGGCTCCTACCGCGTGATTTGCGAGATCCACGATGGGCGGCTTCTGGTCCTCGTCGTGACTATTGATGACCGCAGGGAAGTCTACCGATAGTGAGACTTTTATTCCTGTTTATCATCGCCCCCGGGGGAGTGGTATTTCGGATGACGAATGCATGTTAGAACAACCGGCATTATTACCAATGATTGAAGCGCTTCAGCGAATGGTTCCTCCTCTAAGGACGCACACAAATGCGTTTCGTTCACTCATGCCCGATGACATCTTAAGGGCGCTTGACGACCAAGGCATTGACTATCGGTTTGTTCGACTGGGCGAAGTTGACTGGGAAATCGAATCATCCAGGCTTTCCGACGAAGATATTTATCCCTTACTGAACCTGAGCGATGCGGGCCACGAAGGCGAGATTTGGATTTGTACGGATGATTGCTCGTCGCGCCAGCTTCCACCGTTCAAATGTGATTCGAGTGAGCTCGCGGAATTCATTCGAAGTTACGATCTGGGAATGTTCTTTGACGGCGATGTCGTAATGCTGTGCTCAGAAAGCCGTACCCTTACGATCTATCATCATTCCGGGGGCTACGCTCACGTCAAGTTTCCACATGAAGTGTGATTACTTGTCAACCCCTCTCGCCGCAGCCTTCGGAGATAGAGAAAGCTAAATGCAAAAAGCCCGGCGCGCTTTCCCGCACCGGGCTTCGTCATTTCTAATATAGCCACCGACTAATAGCGGTAGTGCTCCGGCTTATACGGCCCTTCGACCGGAATGCCGAGGTATTTGGCCTGGGCGCTGGTGAGGGTGTCGAGCTTGACGCCGAGCTTTTCGAGGTGGAGCCGGGCGACTTCTTCGTCGAGGACCTTCGGCAGCGTGTAAACCTGGCCGATTTCGAATTCGTTCGGGCGCGAGTAGAGCGCGATCTGCGCGAGGGTCTGGTTCGCGAAGGAGTTCGACATGACGAAGGAAGGGTGGCCCGTCGCGCAGCCGAGGTTCACGAGGCGGCCCTTGGCCAGCATGATGATGGACTTGCCGTCGGGGAAGGTGAACTTGTCGACCTGCGGCTTGATCTCCAGTTCCTGGACGCCCGGCTCGCGCTCGAGCGCGGCGATCTGAATTTCGGAGTCGAAGTGCCCGATGTTGCAGACGATCGCGTTGTGTTTCATCGCCTTCATGTGATCCAGCGTGATCACGTCGCAACAGCCCGTCGTGGTGACGAAAATGTCGCCGCGTTTCGCCGCTTCGCTCATGGGCAGTACCTGGTACCCTTCCATGGCCGCCTGCAACGCGCAAATTGGATCAATCTCAGTTACGACCACGCGGGCGCCGAGGCCCTTCATCGCGTCCGCGCAGCCCTTGCCGACATCGCCATACCCGGCAACGACGACGACCTTGCCCGCGATCATCACGTCGGTGGCGCGCTTGATGCCGTCCGCCAGGGACTCGCGGCAACCGTAGAGGTTGTCGAACTTCGACTTGGTGACCGAGTCGTTCACGTTCATCGCGCGGGTGCGGAGCTTGCCCTCTTTCATCATCTGGTAGAGCCGGTGCACGCCGGTGGTCGTTTCCTCGGAAACGCCGATCCAGTTTTCGACCGTGTTGTGCCAGCGGTTCGGGTCTTCGGCGTGGATCCGGTGCAGCAGCGAGTCCACAATCCGGATCTCGTCGTTGTCCGTGCAGATGTCGGGGAGCACGCCGTGCGCGTTGTAGTGCTCCTCAAAGTCGTAGCCCCGGTGGATGAGCAGCGTCGCGTCGCCGCCGTCGTCCACGATCATGGTCGGCGTGCGCCCGCCGGAGAAGAGCATGGCCTGGTACGTGCACCACCAGTACTCTTCCAGGGTCTCGCCCTTCCACGCGAACACGGGCACGCCCGTCTCGGCGATGGCGGCGGCGGCGTGGTCCTGGGTCGAGAAGATGTTGCAGCTCGCCCAGCGCACTTCGGCGCCGAGCGCGGTGAGGGTCTCGATGAGCACGGCCGTCTGGATGGTCATGTGGAGGGAGCCCATCACCACCGCGCCCTTCAGCGGCTTGTCCTTGGCGTAGCGCTCGCGGATGGCCATGAGGCCCGGCATTTCCACCTCGGCCAGATCGAGCTCCTTGCGGCCCCAGGCCGCCAGGCTCATATCAGCGACCTTGTAGGGCAGGGTTTCGTCGATCGCCGGGAAAATGTCAATTTCAGCAACAGCCATGAATAGTCTCTCCTTTGGTGAGTCAAGTGTCGTCGTTGGATAGTCGCGCGGGGCGCTCCCCAGGGATGTCTAAAGAGACCCGCCCGGCATGCAAGTGGATACGCGGCGGGGAGAATCTGGGAAGGGCGTGGGGTTTAGTATAGGGCTTGGAGGGGATTTGAGGCAACAGGCAGGCAGGGGGAGTAGGGGAGGTTTTCAGGGACTACAGGGACTACAGGGACTACAGGGACGGCAAGCAGGGAGTACTGGGTCAACCGAAACTGGGCTCTCGAAGGATCGATCTTGTTAATTGCCGCTTCCCGCGCGGAGTTCGCCGCCGTGCACGCGCAGGAGGCGCGCGGCGTTTTCGCGCCCGAAAAAGAGCGCTTCGTGCATCGGGGTTTTCCGGAACAGGCGGTCGGGCCGGTTGATTTCCGCGCCCTGGTGAATCAGGAGGCGGACCAGCCCCTCGCGGCCGCGCACAGAGGCCGCGTGCAGAGGGGTAAACCCGAACGAGCCCGCGCGCCGATCCACGGTTTTCGGCTGGCGCGCCAGCAGGTCCATCAACGCGTCTTCCCGGTCCAGCGCGATGGCGCTGATGGGATCGAGCCGCGCGCCGCGCGAAAGCAGGTATTCCGCCAACTCGGCGTGACCATGCTCCGCGGCAATATGCAGGGGGGAGGCACCGATCCGCAACCGCGCGTTGACCTGCGCGGGATCCCGGCGGATCAGGCGGCTCGCCAACGCCAGGTCTCCCAGCGAGGCGGCGGCGAACAGATCGAACGGGAGGCCCGCGCCGTGGGCGATGCGCAGCAGGTCGAGGTTGCTATGGCGCGCCGCCAGGTGCATCAGGTTCTTGCCATTGTTCATCACGCGCCGGGGATCGCCCGAGGCGGCCAGGAGCGCGGTAAGCACGTCGCCATGCCCGAAATCGGCGGCCAGGTGCACCGGCGTGCAGCCCCACTGATCCGGGCGGTTCGGGTCCGCGCCAAGCAGCAGCAGCCTCCGTACGAGCGTGCCGTGTCCCCCGCAGGCCGCCCAGTGCAGCGCGGTGCGCCGCCACGGTCCCGGGGTATCCACCTCCGGACCCCGGCCGGCGGCGTCGCCGAAGCCGAGCGCGGCTTTTTCAAAGGGTCCGGGCCGGGCCCCGCGGGACAACAGCAAGTCGGTGACGCGGCTGTTCCCGCCATAGTGGGCCGCGTGGGCCGCGAACAGGAGCAGGGAGAGGCCCTCGTCGTTGGCGGCATCCAGCAGTTCGGGCGATTCGTCCAGCAGCGCGGCCACGCGGTGGGCGTGCCCGTGCCAGGCGGCCATGAACAGCTGTACCTCGCGCGGGAAAACGTCCGCCGGGTCCGGCGAATCGGCGAATTCGTTCGTCTGATGGAGAAACTGCGCCAGCCGCTGCCGGGCGGTGTAGAGCCGCTTTTTCACGGTCGTTAGCGGGAGTCCGAGCCGCCGCGCCAGGTCCTGCTGCGGCTCGCTTTCCCAGTAGACGGCGTGGATCAGGTCCCGTTGGTCGGGTGTGAGCACCGTGAGGGCGATGTGCACCAGGGAACTCCGCCGATCGCGGGCAATCCGCTCCCCGGCGGGCGCACTATCGTCCGCCAGGTGCGCCGCGGCGGAAAGCTCCACCGAGGGCAGGGACTTCAAGCGCGTGACGCGGTCGCACTGCTTGATCAGGATGCGCTTGAACCAGGCCGAAAAGGCCGCCGGCGCCTGGAGCTGGTGCAGCTTGAGGGCCGCCTCCAGAAAGGCCTCCTGCACCACTTCTTCCGCGCGGTGGTGATCGCCGAGCCACGCATAGGCCCGATCGTGGGCGAAATGGTGGAAACGGCGCACCAGCGACGCAAACGCGGTGGTGTCGCCTTCCTGGGCGGCGCGAATGGTTTGTGCAAGGTCGTTCATGGGGGGGATCCGGAATTCTCCCTATTATACCCGGAAAGACCCGCATCGTGCGTTTCGGGATACTCTCGGGTTCACGGCAAGCGCATTTAAACCCGCTCGCGGCGTATGGGCGCATGACTGAGGCGATTTGGAGCCTTGGATCAAGAGAAGTGAGCGCGCAGGAGCGCCGGCATCTCTGCCGGCAAGGTCTTCAGCGCTCCAACACGCGGCCCTTATGACATTGTAGCTAATTCGATGGCGACCGTCGCAAAGAAGACATCTGAATGCCATTGTCCTGCCCTCCGGCTAGAGGGACAGCATTCCGCGCCGAAAATTGGTGTTACACCAGAATTTCATAGTTTAAGTAGTGTTGCTTAGCGGGGAGCATTGAAACTTTCGGGGAACTTCGGGGATGATAGAGCCCATACACGAGGAGTAGTACATACATGATCCTGAAGTTTCCACGTGGCGGGCGTCTGGCTGGCGGTTTGCTGGCGCTGGGGGGCCACATCTGGGCCGCGGGCGCCATCGCGACCGACCCCAGCCAGGACGCCCTCGACTTCTTCGAGACGAAGGTGCGGCCCGTGCTTGCGGAGCGCTGTTTCAAGTGCCACGGTCCCGAAACCCAGAAATCCGGACTCCGGCTCGATTCCCGCGCGGCGATGCTGTCCGGCGGCGAAGGCGGCCCCGTGTTGCTGGAAGGAGACAAGTCGGCCGGCAGTTCCCTGCTGGCGGTGATCCGCTATGACGGCGCGCTGAAGATGCCGCCGGACGCGAAACTGCCGCAGGATCAGATCGACGCGATCAACGCGTGGGTGGCGATGGGGAGTCCCTGGCCGGGCGGCGGCGAGATCGTGGCGGCGAACAAGGAACTGACGTGGGAAGAACGCACGGCGGCGGCGCGCGCCTCGCACTGGGCGTACCAGCCCGTCTCGAACGTGACCCCGCCGGCGGTGGCGTCCGCGGACGCCGTTCGGACTCCGGTGGACAATTTTCTGCTTGCACGCCTGGAGGAAGCGGGCCTGGGCATGTCGCCCGTGGCGGACCGTCGCACCCTGATCCGGCGGGCCTACCTCGATCTTATCGGGCTCGCGCCGTCGATGGAGGAGGTGCGCGCTTTCGAGGCGGATGACGCCCCCGACGCCTTTGACCGGGTCATCGAGCATCTCCTGGCGTCGCCGCACTACGGCGAGCGCTGGGGCCGGCACTGGCTGGACATTGCGCGGTACGCCGATACGAAGGGGTATGTGTTCCAGCAGGAGCGCAATTTCGGTTTCTCGCACACCTACCGCGACTACGTGGTGCGCGCGTTCAACGAGGACCTGCCGTACGACACCTTCCTGAAGCACCAGATCGCCGCCGACCTGATGGACCTGGGCGAGGACAGGCGCCCGCTGGCCGCGCTGGGCTACGTCACGCTGGGGCGCCGCTTTGTGGGCAACATCCACGACGTCACGGACGACCGCATCGACGTCGTCACGCGGGGGATGCTGGGGCTGACGGTCTCCTGCGCGCGGTGCCACGACCACAAGTACGACGCGATCTCCGCGCGCGACTACTACGGGCTCTACGGCATCTTCCGGAGCGCGTCCGAGCCCGCCGAGCCGCCGCTGATCGAGGAGCCGGATCCGGACGACCCGGAGTACCAGGCGTACCAGAAGGAATTGCAGGAGAAGGAGGCCGACCGGGAGGCGCTGGTGGATCGCCTGCAGATTGACCTGCTGAAGCACGGCCGGGATAAGGCCGCCGACTACCTCCTGGCGTCCCACAAGGCGTGGGACATGGCGGACAACCACCTGAAGGTGGTCGCGAAGGAGCACGAGCTCAAGGGCGATCTCCTGATCCGCTGGCGCAACCACCTGAAGACGCTGTCGGAAGCGCACCATCCCGTGCTGGGGCCGTGGTTCGCCTACCGCGCGCTGCCGGCGGAGGAATTCGCCGCGAAAAGCACCGAGCTGGCGGCCCAGATTGCCGGCAAGCAACTGAATGGCCAGGCGGTGAACCCGCTGGTGGCGAAACGTTTCGAGGGCGAGCCCCCCGCGTCGGTGGAGGAGGTCACGGAGCGGTACCGCGGGCTGATCGCCGAAGCCGTCAAGGCCTGGAGCGACATCCTGGCGTCCCACACGCAGATGACGACGACGAGCCCGGAGCGGGCGCTTGCGGCGCCGGACGCGCTGCCCGACGCCAACCTCGAAGCGGTGCGCCAGCTGCTTTTCGCGACGGACAGCCCCTCGAACATCGCGCGCGGCGATGTGTGGCCGCTGAGCGAGGTGCCGCAGCAGAACCAGGTCCGCGATCGCGACAACGCCATCGCGCGGGTCAAGAGCACGCACCCGGGCCGCCCGAACCGCGCCATGGCGCTGGAAGAAACCGCGCCCTTCGATCCGTATGTGTTCCGCCGCGGCCAGCCGGGCAACCGGGGCGACAGTGTGCCGCGGAAGTTTCTCGATGTGCTCTCGCCGGAAGGCGCGGCGCCCTACACCGAAGGCAGCGGCCGCCTGGAGATGGCGAAGGCCATCGCGACCCACGAGAACCCGCTCACGGCGCGCGTGATGGTGAACCGGATATGGATGCACCATTTCGGCGAGCCGCTGGTGGGCACCCCGAGCGATTTCGGCGCGCGCAGCGATGCCCCCACCCATCCGGAGCTGCTGGATTATCTCGCGGGCGAGTTCATGGCGGGCGGCTGGTCGGTAAAGCACATGCACCGCCTGGTCATGCGCTCCGCCGCCTACCAGCAGGCGAGCCTGTCGCGCGCGGACGGCGACGCGGCGGATCCGGAGAACCGGCTGCTCTGGCGCCAGAACCGGCAGCGCCGCGATTTCGAGACGATGCGCGACGGCGTGCTGCTGGCGGCGGGCCGGCTGGACCTTCAGATGGGCGGCGAGGGCGTGGAGCTGACGGTGGCGCCGTTCCCCGTGCGGCGGACGATCTATGGGCGCATCGAGCGGCAGAACCTGCCGGATCTGTTCCGCACCTTCGATTTCGCCAGCCCGGACGTCCACGTTCCGCGGCGCGTCAACACGACCGTGCCGCAGCAGGCGCTCTTCCTGATGAACAGCCCTTTCCTGCGCGAGCAGGCGTCGGAGCTGGCGCGGCGCGAGATGGTGGCGATACGGGAGACGCCGGAAGAGCGCATCGCGGCGCTTTACCAGGCCGTCTTCCAGCGCGATCCCGCGCCCGAGGAAATTGAGCTGGGCCGCGCCTTCGTGGCCTCGCAGGAGACCGCGCCGCCCGAGAAGTTCGGCAACCGCCGCTGGCAGTACGGGTACGGGCCGGTGAATGCCGAGACCGGGCTGCTGGAATCGTTTACGCCGTTGCCGCATTTCACGGGATCGGCGTGGCAGGGCGGGCCGAATCTGCCCGATCCCGCGCTGGACTGGGTCAGCCTGAATTCGCACGGCGGGCATCCGGGCAAGCCGGGGCTGGCGGCGGTGCGCCGCTGGGTGGCCCCGTTCGACGCGACGATTGCGCTGGACGGCGAATTGAAACACGGCGCCTCCCAGGGCGACGGCGTCACCGGATCGGTCATAGCGCGCGGCGGCGAGGTGCTCTGGACGGGCCGCGCCCACAACGGGACGGTCTGGAGCGAATTTGAAAACGTCAACGTAAAAGCGGGCGACACGATTGACCTGGTGGTGGATTGCGGCGCCAACCAGAGCCACGATTCCTTCACCTGGCACCCGCGCATCCGCGTGGTAGGCGATGTGGAAGGCGATTCCAGCCGTCCACGGGAATGGTTGTCGCGGCTGGGCTTTGATGGCCCCGCGCCCGAGCCCATGGGCCCGTGGGAGAAGTACGCGCAGGTGCTGTTGATGTCGAACGAGTTTATGTTTGTCGATTAACGAATGGGCCGCGCTTAAGGCAGGGTAGGCGTCTCGCCTGTCCCGACCCAGAGTAGGATAGGCGTCCCGCCTGTCCCGACCCAGAGTAGGATAGGCGTCCCGCCTGTCCCCCTGGTCCGCCGGTTGCGCGCAGTATGTACACGATACGAATATCCCCACGGAGATGCAGTTTATGAGCCACCACAAACCGACCGCGGATGACTTCATCCTCAACCGGCGCGATTTCCTGAAGCGCACCGGCATGGGCTTTGGCGCCCTGGGTCTGGCGAGCACGATTCTGGGCAGCGGAAGCGACGCCTACGGCGCCATCAACCCGACCGCGCCGCGCATGCCGCACTTCGAGGGCCGGGCCAAACGCGTGGTGCACATCTTCCACAACGGCGGCCTGTCGCACGTGGACTCCTTCGATCCCAAGCCGGCGCTGGCGAAGTACGCGGGTCAGGACCTGCCGATGGACAACCTGCGCACCGAGCGCCCGACCGGCGCGGCGTTCGCGTCGCCATTTGAGTTTAAGGAATACGGCGAAAGCCGCATCCCCGTGAGCAGCCTCTTCCCGCACCTCGCCGAGTGCGTTGACGATATGTGCATCATCCGCTCCATGAACGCGGACGTACCGAATCACGAGCCCTCGCTGCTGTTGATGAATTGCGGCGACGCGCGCCAGATCCGGCCGAGCGTCGGGTCCTGGGTCACCTATGGCCTGGGCACGGAGAACCAGAACCTGCCGGGCTTCATTTCGATGTGCCCCGGCGGCTACCCCATCCAGGAGTCGCAGAACTGGCAGTCCGGCTTTCTCCCCGGCGTGTACCAGGGCACCTACATCGACACGAAGCACACGGAGATGGAGAAGCTGATTGCGCACATCGAAAACAAGTACCAGACGGACACCTCGCAGCGCGCGCAACTCGACCTGCTGGCGGAACTGAACCACCGGCACGCGGACGCGCGCAACGCCGACAGCGAGCTGGAGACGCGCCTGCAATCCTTCGAGCTGGCCTACCGGATGCAGCTGGACGCCACCGACGCGTTCGACATCACGCGGGAGCCGGAATACATCCGCGAAATGTACGGCCCCGGCGTGCACGGGCGGCAGTGTCTCATCACCCGGCGTCTCCTCGAGCGCGGGGTGCGGTTCATCCAGCTCTGGCACGGCGCCGGCCAGCCCTGGGACAGCCACGACGACATCGAAGTGAACCACGCGAAGCTGGCGAAGGAATGCGACCAGGGCATCGCGGCGCTGCTGAAGGATCTGAAGCGGCGGGGGATGCTGGAAGACACGCTGATCGTGTGCAGCGGCGAATTCGGCCGCACGCCGACGGTGGAACTGCCCACGCCCGGCGCGAATGCGGGCAAGATCAACGGGCGCGACCACAACCACTACGGCTTCACCTGCTGGATGGCCGGCGGCGGCGTCAAGGGCGGCCACATCCACGGCGCCACGGATGATTTTGGCTTCCAGGCCGTGGAAAACCGCGTGCACGTCCACGACCTCCACGCCACCATGCTCCATCTCCTCGGCTTCGACCACGAGCAGCTCACCTACCGCTTCGCGGGCCGGGACTTCCGCCTGACGGACGTCCACGGGCACGTGGTGCGGGATGTGCTCGCATAGGGCGGCGTGTGTTGGAAACCAATCACACGAATTCGATGATGCCGTGCCGGACTCATAACCCCACCTATTACCGGCTGGTCGCAGTTTATCTGGCAGCGATTATTGCGCCGTTCCTTCTGTTTGCGGCTCCGACGGTGTGGTGGACCGTGGCGCCATGCACCGTCTATTCCGAGCAGTATGACGAAGCGGTGTTTCAGTCGATACAGATCGGACAGTCCATTGGTGATGTCATCGCCGAGCTTGGCCCGCCTTATCGCGTGCTTCCCGTGTATGCCGAGTGCTGGGAGTACGATGGGTGGTCCGTCTTTTTTAATGATGAAGGCGTCGTCGAAGTTGATCAGCTTTATCAATGGGATAGAAAAGACTTGGAAGATAACATGGGTGAGCTCCCGCCGGGGGTTACGTTCGCGACTCTGGCGGGCAAGACGCGCGGTGAAATGCGTGCGAGGTTTGGTGAGGCCAATATAGATGACGGCGGTTCACAGCTCGAGCAGTACTTTTTCTACACTCATCCATCGGAAGGTGGGATGTGGGCGGATCGCACGTGGAAGAAGCGGCTTCTCGTGGTGGATAGGAAAAGCAGGCGTGTGACCGCTAAACATTCGTTCTGGGTTGTGGCCGGGGACCCGGTTACGTAGGGGACAGTACACATCCGTCCTTTTGATTTGCTCTTGAAATTGGACAGGATTTACAGGATTTACAAGATGATGTACTCCATCCTGTATATCCTGTCTCCATTCAATCGGTAGCTACCCTCTGGCGCAAGTGCCGGCGCCCGTGTGTGGGAATAAGGGACGGCTTCGCACTGTTTACCTTGGGCCGGTCATGTTCCTGGCCGGTATCCCCCAATCTGGATCGTGTTGGCGTGGCTCCCGCCTGCACTTCACAGCCTGGTGACGCGGGTTGCGAAGGGCTCCGGCGGCGCGTGAAGTACCTGGCGTTTTCCTCAACGAATGGACTGTGATGCAACGGACGACCCTGATCAAGATACACCTGCTGCTTGCGGCTTTCACCTTTCCGGCGGCGCTCCTGTTTCTGATAACGGGCGGGCTCTACACCTGGGGCGTGAAGGGCTCCTACGCCTCGGAAACGCATACCATTGCGCTGGAATCGCCGCTGGTGGCGGACGCGGGGTCGCTGGCCGCGCTGGCTGAGGCCGAACTGCAACGCCTGTCCGTGGCCCCGCCCTCCGGCGCGCCGGGAATTCGCACGGTCGGCACGTCCTTTCAGATGGAGTGGACCGGGTCCCGCCGCGACGTGCTGCTGGAGCCCACCGCCGACCCGCTCTCGGCCCGGCTCACCGTCAAGGAAACTACGGGATACCGCCACCTCGTGCAGCTGCATAAAGCCAAGGGCGGCGTCCTCTTCAAGGTCTATGCCGCACTCTTCGCGATCGCGCTCCTGCTCATCCTGGCCAGCGGCTTTCTGATGGCCTGGCGGGAGCCCCGGTACCGCGCCCTGGCGGCGGCCTGGTCCGCCGCGGGCGTGCTGCTATTCGTGCTTGCCGCCTGGCTGAGCTGAGCGGCGTCAGCGCGGGGTCGCCCGGACGGTCTCGCTGGTGACATTCAGGCCACCGCGAAAAGAAAGTGGCACAGGCGTCCCGCCTGTGTCGGCCACGGAGTGGCCGGTGGAATTGCCGGCAAACCGGAGTGAGGCGGCGCCGGGGAGGCTGCGGGGGCGGGGTAGGGGGCCGGCCTCAGCGCGGCGCCACGTGGTGCGCAAACCAATCGGTGAGTGCTTCCTCGCTCATTTCGCCGCTGGCCACGGCGAGCATGGTCTCCACGACATCATCTTCCGAGGCCTCGACATTAAATCCATTGAGCAACATGAAAACGCTTGCGACAACGAACGAGACCCGCTTGTTACCGTCGATAAACGGGTGGTTTCTTGAAATGCCGAAGCAGTAGCTCGCTGCCAGCCTCGCGAGCGGTACCGGCCCCTCGTAGTGGAACACGTTGCGGGGGCGATTGAGAGCCGAATCCAAGAGACCCAGATCGCGGACGCCATCCGAGCCACCGTATCGCGCGATCTGCCGGCGATGGATCTCCAACGCCATGGGCGTCGTGATCCAGTGAGGTTCCGCGGCTGCGTGCTCCATCGCGCTATTCCGCGAGCCGTCTCAACGCATTGTCGTTTTCACGCATGACACGTTCGGCATGCGTCATTGCCAATTCGAAATCCGCGTCATGGGGAGATATGCGGACCCCATCGGGTGATTCCGTCAGATACACTTTGTCACCGTCTTTCAATTGGAGGCGTTCCAGAAAGTCTGGGGGCAGAATGATTCCGAACGAATCACCGATTTTCGTAATCGTCGTTTCCATGGCTCGTGCTCCTTTCGTTCGATTATAACACGGACGATATGCGCACTCGGGGCCGGTTCCGGGTCATCAGCTATCGCTGGCCAGCCGCTGGATGGCCGCGTCGGTCAGGGCGGATGCATAGAAGCGCACATCCGCAATCGCGCCCTGGTAGCCTTCGAGCTCGCCGAAGTTCGGGTTGCAGCCGAGGCCGACCCGCGTGGCCGAGGTCCTGAGTTCCTCGGGGACGGAGGTCTCGTGCGCCAGGTCGCCGTTGACATAGAGGCGCAGGCGGTTGCGCTCCTTGACGGCGGCGACATGGATCCACTCGCCTTCCGCCAATTCCGGGCCGGGACAGTGCGCGCCGCCCGCGTGTTGTTCAATATTCACCACGAGCCGCCGGTTCTGCACCGAGACCCGCAGCGGGTCGTCGGATCCCTGCGCCCAGGCGGAGAACACGTGATGCCAGCCGGCGTCGTTGGCCGCGAGGTTGTCCGGCGCGATCCACGCGCTGAAGGTGTAGTCCCGCGCCGGGAAGACGCCAATGTCATAGACCAGTTTGGTCTTCTGGCCGTCGAAATACAGCGCGCCGTTCTCGCGGCCATCGCGGCCGGGTACGGCGCGGGCGTGCTCGTTCACCACGAGTTTGCCAACGGACGCCGCGGACTTGCCCTGGAGCGCGGCGTCCAGGAGGAGCGCCGCCTCGGCGGCCGGGAGCGATGAGTCGATGCGGAAGTGGTAGGGACCATTGTTGCTGGCGCTCTGGCCGCCCGGACCCTGCGCCATTACGGTCCAATAGTAGTCCCCCGCGCTGGCGGAGGGCTCGAAGTAGGCCGCCGGCTGCGCGATATCGGTCTGCGTCGCCACCACGTCGCGCATGGCCGCATCCCGCGCAATCGTGAGCGTGTAGCGTATGTCACGCCCCGCCGCGCTCCATTGGAGGTACAGTGCGCCCGCCGGCAACGTGTCCCCGTTCCCCGGGCGGAGCAGAGCCACCGGCATGGGGGGCAGGTTCTGGATGGGCAGCCAGGACTGGTAGTAGGTTCCGTGTGCGCCCGCGGTCGCATAGTCGACCAGGCGCAGCGGACCGCTCGGGGTGTCCGTTTCCAGCAGCAGCATCGGCTGGAAGCGCGCGTCGGATGTCACGGGCTTCAGCGCGATCTCGGCGAGATCGAGCGCCGGCAGCTGCGCGGGCTCCAGCGTGTTGTGCTTCTGATCGTAGGCAAGCAGCAGCGGGCCGTGGTAGAGCGAGCCCCGGAAGTCCACGTAGCTGTCCCCCGGCAGAGCGCGCAGGCCCATGTCGAGTTCGAGGGTGATGGCGTCGCCCGGGGCCCACGTGCGCGCGAGCGGCAGGTAGGTTCCCGGGGAGACGTCCCGCACGCGTTCGCCATTCACGGATACCTCGGTATTGATCGACCACGCCGGAATACGCAAATGCAGCGTGGTTTCGGCGTCGCTTCCCGGCGTCACGACAATCGTTATCGCGCCATCGGACGGATAGGCGGTCTTCTGGTCAAAGCGCCAGGCGCCATGCCGCGCCGTGGCCGCTTCGATGCGTCCGGGCCCGTAGTAGTTGAGGTACAGGCCGTCCGCGCCCTCGAGCACACCCCAGTCCGCGATGATACTGAGGCCCCGCGCGCCATTGACCGAGCAGCAGTTGAGCTCCGGTGTGCCCTCGCGCGATTGGAAGACGATGCTGTGCGCCGACGCCGGACGCTTGCCGTCCATGGGCGTATCGTAGGTGCACCAGCGTCCGCTGGGATGCTCGTAGCCCAGCACGGTGTTCAAGGTCGCCAGTTCGATGGCGTCCGCAATCGCCGGATCGGCCTCGAGGCGCAACGCGTCCACGCTGTAGGCGATCCAGGCCACGGTGCAGCAGGTTTCGATCGCGCCCGGCTTGAAGGGATTGCCGACCGCGCCTTCGCCGGTGGAGAAGCTGCCCGCATTGTGGATATCCGTGGCGTGGATGCTGCGCCAGAAATGCAGCAGCGCATCGCGGTACGGCGCCTCGCCGGTAATCCGGTAGAACTCGCCGAGGCCCTGCATGCAATGCAGACTTTCCCAGCGCGGTTTCGGCGTTTTGTAAAACGGGATTCCGTCCAAGCCGGTCCGGAGGTAATCCCCCGCGGGCGGGACCTGCCAATCCTGCTCGATCTCGCGCATCATGCGGAAATAGCGGTCGTTCCCCGTCTCGCGGTGGAGGATACCCAGCGCGTGCATGATTGCCATGTTCATTTCGTGGCTGCCCGCGTCGTGCACGCGCCGCCCCGTGTCGAGGTAGGTGTCGCAGATCAGATTCGCCGCGCGGGTCGCCGCGTCCAGCGCGTCGTCGTCGCCTGTGGCCTTGTGCCAGGCGTGGAGCGCGTAGAGCACGTGGTAGTGCCCCCACAGATCCCAGTGGCCGAGCAGGCGTTCCTCTTGCCGGAAAGGGCCCAGGTAGCCCTCGGGGCTCTGGGTGGCGATCAGCTCGGCGACCGTCGTCTCCACGCGCTCCCGGAGCCGGGGATCATCGGTGAATTGCAGGAACTGCACCGCCGACTGAAGGTATTTCCCGATGAACTCGCCCGCCCAGGGAACCGGATTGTTGTAGGCCGGTTCGCGATCGCGGAGGCGGAACATTTCGAGCACCGCCGGGTTCGCGTCGGGCATTGGCAGCACCCAGTTCTCGATGACGGCCTCGGTCCGGCGCCCTACCTCGCCTTCCAGGCGCAGCCGGGTGTCGGGAATGGCCAGTTCCTCGCCAGGCGACGGCGCGGCGATCAGCACGCCCAGCGCGGCCAGCAGACAGATGCACAAGCCCATTGCGGCACTCCTCCTGTTACCCTTTCGGGTTCCGGGTCATCGTACCGCAATGCCGGCGGGGAATCCACCGGGCCGGCGCGCCCCTGCGCGCCGCTATCAGTTCGGGCGTTCTTCGTGAATCAGCCAGCCCTCGTCAAAGGCCACGTGCTTGATGTGGTAGCGGCGGTAGGTATAGCTCACGTGGATCATGCCGTCGCTTGACTGGATGATGCAGGGGTAGGAGAATTCGCCCCAGTCGGCCTCCAGCGTGCGCTGCTCTTCCCAGGTCATGCCGCCGTCGGTGGACTGGATGATGTTCAGCGGGTACCGGTCGGATTGATCGGTGTCGTTGTAGACGAGGAGCACCCGCCCGCTCTTCAGGCGCGTCATGGCGATGCCGGAACCGGGGTTCTTGAGATCGGTGCTGGAGGGCGCGCCCCAGGTGGCGCCGCCGTCGGTGGAGACAACCTGGGGGATCCGTGGCTTGTTGCGCATCAGCGCGAGAAGGTCGCCGTTGTCCCGCTGGATGACCGTCGGCTGGCTGCCGCCCGAGGCGAAGCCGCCCCGGGTCCACGCGTCGCTGCCCTTCTGGAGGTACAGGAGGAAGGATCCCCGGCCCTCCTGGGTCTCGCCGCTGATGGGCAGCGCGAGACGTCCATCCTGAAGCGTGAGGGGGACGTTGCGCGGCGTCGTGCCGTAGGAGTCGGGGATTTCTACGTCCGTGCTCCACGTGCGGCCGTTGTCGCTGGAGGTGCGGTAGAGCAGGCGGCACTCGCTCCAGCCCGTGCCCCGGCGCATGGGGCGGCTCTTCTCCATACGTCCCCAGACGATCCCCACCTGGTCGTTCGGCGTGCGGAAGATCACCGCGTTGCCCGGGGGCTGTTCCGGGTTCCACAACACGCGCTCGGTGGGCGCCCACTGGCGTTCGCCCTTTGGGAGCCGGGCGAGGTAGAGCGCCTGATCCTCGGCGGATTCGTAGCTCCCGCCATACCAGAGGCAGAGCAAGTCACCGTTTGGCGCCTCGGCGAGCGTGGAGCAATGCTGGACCGGCACGCCGGGCAACTCGTCGAAAACGAAGCTCGAATAGAAACGCATGGAACCATAGGGGTTGTCCACGTCGCGCGCGGGCGCCGGATCGCTCAGCGGCGTGCCCGAGACCGGCCCGCGCGGGGTCGCGATGGCGTCGCCGCGCATCATTTCCTGGATCGCGGTGTCGAGGGTCGTCGCGCCGTCTGGACCCCGCAGCGCACCATGGTAAACCAGTTTCCCGGCGTTGTCGAGCAGAAAGAACTCGGGCGTGACGGTCGCGCCGAATTGCTTCGCCACGGCGCCATCGGGATCGCGGTAGACTGGGAAAATCACCCCCCGATTCTGCGCCCAGGCCCGGATTTCCTCGGGATCCTCCGCCGGATTGGACACCACGCCGACGAAAAGGACCTCGCGGATTCGGTAGCGTTCATGGGTCTCGACGATTTCGCGGATTTGCGCCTCGGTTTCCGGGCATCGCTCGGACAGAAACACCACGGCGGTGCCCCGGCGTTCGCCGTAGTTGTCCATGACGCGATCAAGCCCCTCAAGGTTGACGAGCGGCACAGGTCCGGCCGCTTCACCGAGTTGCAGGGCGGCGGCGGGGACGGTAATCAGGGCGCAGAGTAGTGCAGGCAGCAGTCGCATGGCGGTTCTCCTGGTAGTAATGCGGCGATTATAGCAGGCGCCGCAGCGGCGCGCATGTTGCACGAACAGGCGCAAGGGACGTACCCGCGCAGATACGCCCGATACAGGGAAACCGACCCACACGCAATCCAGGCGCCCGCGATCCAAACGGCAAGCGCTGCCGGGCGTGGGTATGTCCCGGTGGGGGTAGGCGGAGGTCGCGTGATCTTATCAGGCCCCACCGGGCGACCCCGATCGGGATGGACCCAGACCCTGCGGCTATCGTCGGCCGGCGTATCCATCCCTGGCCTTGCGCATTCTTTCCTTGATACCGCGTCCGCCTTCCACATACCATGCGGCCAGTACGTCAACCTGCCGGAGTTTGCGCAGCCATGGCCGAGAACGAGTCCGAATCGAAGAAGCCCGAATCCGAGAGCGAAGCTACCCAACCGGCGGCCGCCGCCGAGGCCGCGGACGGCGCGGCGGAAGAAGCGCCCGAGTCTTTAGAAGCGCAGGCGCCCCCCGAACCCGCCGGCCCGCCGCCGGAACCGCGCCCGGGCATCGTCGTGCCGCTCCTCATCATTGCCGTGCAGCACGCGCTGGCCTGGAGCATCGCCTCCACGAGCACGACGCCCCACCAGACGTATATCGGGATCGCCGCCGTTCCGCTGATCGGCGCGCTGCTGCTGCTGGCGTGGTGGCTCCGCTCGCGCACCGTGCCGAAGCGCGAGCGCTTTATTGGCGCGGGCCTGGCTTTGGGGGCCGTTGTGCTTCCGGTGTTGTTAAGCCGCCCCTTCGCACCTATGCTGCTCGTGTATACGCTGCCCACGCTCGCGACCGGGCTGGCGGTCGTGCTGCTGGCCACGGCCGGTATGCGCTGGGACGTGCGCCGAAAGGTCCTGCTCGGCGCGATGGCGGTCTGCGCGGTTTTCTACTGCCTGGTCAAGGTCGCGGGGGTCGACGGCAACATGGCGCCCCTGTTAAGTGCGCGCTGGAGCACGGCTCCCGAGGCCGGCCTCGCATCCGGAACCGCCGTCGAAAACCAGGTCGCCGCCTTGCCCGAGGACCTCGATCCCGAGGATTGGCCTGGGTTTCGCGGCGACCGGCGCGATGGGCGCAACCGCGTCTCCACCTTCGGCGTGGACTGGGCCGCCAATCCGCCCGTTGAATTGTGGCGTCGCCCGATCGGCCTGGGCTGGTCCTCGTTCACCGTCATCGGGGACTACTGCTTCACCCAGGAGCAGCGCGGCGAAGACGAGGTCGTGGTCTGTTACGACGCGAACACGGGCGAAGAAGTGTGGATTAATGCGGTCCAGGAGCGCTTCAGCGAGGTCATGGGCGACGGCCCCCGCGCCACGCCCGAATACCGCAACGGCAAGCTATTCACCCAGGGCGCCACGGGCATCCTGCAATGCATCGACGCGGCGACCGGCGAGACCATCTGGCGCCGCGATCTGAAGGAAGACGCGGGGATCGGGATTCCCCGGTGGGGCTTTTCCAGCTCGCCGCTGGCGCACGGCGAGCTTGTGATCGCCTACAACGGCGCGGGCGATGGAAAGAGCCTCATTGCGTATAATCAGGCGGATGGCGCCATCGTCTGGACCGCCGGCAAGGGGCATAACGGCTACAGCTCACCGCACTTCGGCGAAGTGGCGGCGACGCCCCATATATTCATGAACAGCAACTATGGCATCGAAGCCTTCGATCCCGCCACGGGCGCGCTCCTCTGGGAGCAGGAATGGGACCTCAAGAACAACCCGCGCGTGGCGCAACCCTTCGTGCTGGATCTGTACAACATCTACGCGGGGACCGGCCAGCGCAAGGGCATCCGCATGATCAAGGTCTGGAAGGAGGGCGACGCGCTCGTGCCGCGCACCAATTACACGAGCGAACGCTTCCGGCCCTACTTCAACGACTACGTGCACCACGATGGCTATCTCTACGGCTTCGATGGCACCCGATTCGCCTGCATGGAGACTACCGACGGCTCGGTTCGTTTCACCGGCGAGCGCTGGGGCGGTCAGGTGCTCCTGCTCAACGAGATGGACATGCTGATCGTGCTGACGGAGGCGGGGGAAGTGGTTCTCGTGGCGGCGTACCCGTCCTTCGTCGACATTCGCGGGCGTTTTCAGGCCCTCAGCAGCAAGACCTGGAACCACCCCGTCGTCGCGCACGGGAAACTGTTCGTGCGCAATGATCGCGAGGCGGTGTGCTATGCATTGCCCCGCGCGCCCGGGCCCGATCCCGCGGAGACGGAAGCGGAGGCGGGCGGCGCGGAAGATGAACCAGCCGAGTGACAATTGTTTGGCTCATCCGGTTTGAAGGTACATCGGCAACGATGAAGTCAAATAGGAGTCGATTGCTCGGTTCACATTTTCGGGGGGCGACGCCAAGA